>JBBITV010000187.1:0-3655 GCA_037440585.1 Chloroflexota bacterium | reverse complement strand
CCCCCCCCCCCCCCCCCCCCCCCGCCCCCCCCCCCCCCCCCCCGCGCCCCGGCCCCCCCCCCCCCCGCCGCCCCGCCGCCCCGCCCGCCCCCCGGGGAGAACGGCTGACCAACCTCCTGCTCCTCTGCTCCTCTGCTCCTCTGTTCCTCTGCCCCAGCCAGGGTCCACCCCTCCGCCAGTGCCCCTTGCACGATGGTCACGGTCCCGGGTTTGGGCGGCTGGCTCAACCTGTCAACCGGGGCAGCGTAGATACCGGCTTCCTCCAAGAGCTCTGCCAGGCGCGGCGCCTGCCGTGTGACCACCACGATCGCCCGCCGCTGCGCCTGCCATGCCAGAGTATCCGCCACGATCTCTTTCAGTTGCCCGCCATAACGCGGGCTGGGCACGAAGGCATCGCCAAGGGCATGCCGGCCCAACTGGGCGTCATAGCCGAGCACGACGGGACGCCGGGAGCGAAGTTGCGGTTCGACCTGGTCCCAACTGACCAACGGTGTCACGTCCCACGCGGCAGGCAGTTCGCCGGCGCGGATTTGGGTCTCACGTAGGGTAAGGGCCTGGCCGACGACTTCTTGCGCCTCCGCCTCGAGATCACGCCAATAATCCACCAGCACTTGCGCATCCGGCGTAAGGTAATCGAGCATCGTCGCGGGGGTCGCGTGAAGGTATGGAATGTAGAATTCGATCCCCTGGCAGGCACCGCTCTGGGCCAGGCTCTCCCGCTGGTGCTCCATATCTCTTTGCGCCAACGGGTGCAGGCTGGACCAGTCCCAGGCCTTCATGCGCTCCGCAAGCTCGGGTCCGCGGCCGGGCAGTGCCTCGGCCGCCGGGGTGATTGTCAGGCTGGAAATCGTCTCGGCGGAGCGCTGGGTAGACAGGTCAAACGGGCGAAGCGATTCGATCTCGTCGCCGAAGAGCTCGATGCGCACGGGCCACTCCGCGGCCGGAGGGTATACGTCGACAATGCCGCCGCGGTGACTGAACTGCCCCGGTCCTTCCACGACCAGAACACGCTGATAACCCTGGTTCTGCAGCCTCAGCAGGAGTCTCCGTAGTTCAATGCGCTGACCCTGGCGGAGAACCGCGACGCTGGCGCCGAACTCGGCGGGGGGTAGGGTGCGCTGCAGCAAGGCACGCACGGGGGCGACAATCACGGGTGGGGTTGCGGATGCCGGGCGCGATTCAAAATCCGCCTGGGGCCACCAGCCGGCATGCAAGATACTCAGCACACGCAGCCGCTGGGTGATCGTCTCAGCTTCCCATGCCATGCGCTCGTAAGGCAGGGCATCCGGAGCCGGAAAGAAGAACACTGTATCCGGATCGCGCGCGAAGGCACGCAGAGATTCATAAAGCTGGCGTGCGCGGTCCATGTTGGCTGTAACCACTAGCAGAGTCCGGCCCAGATCACGCTGCAAAGCGGCCACAACAACCGCCCACGCAGCCTCGACCAGCCCCAAGGCAGGGAAGCTATTCTGCTCATCGCTCACCGCGCGCGCCCGTAGCGCCTTGACCAGCTCACGGTAATCAGCTATGGTTTTGAGGAGCGGTGTTAAACCCGCCAGGTTTGTCTGCAGCATCATTCCAACACTAAATGGGGGCCGGTCGCCAGGACCCGCCCCCTCCACAAGCCCCTTCCGGGGCTAAGAGCTTAAAGCTAATTGTAGCACAAAATGGGGGGAACGTGAAACGAGAATGCTACCGCAGCATCCTTCCCCCATCCACCACAATCGTCTCACCGGTAACATAATCCGCCGTGATCAGGAAGAGCACCGCCTGCATGACGTCTTCAGGCGAGCCAAGGCGTTTGAGTGGGGTGGCCTCGATAACGCGATTGGTGCGCTCTTCAGGCCAATCTTCGGGCAGTAAGACCGCGCCGGGCACGACGGCGTTGACGTGGATGGTAGGTGCGAGCGCCAGGGCCAGGGCCTGGGTGAGCATGATCAGCCCCGCCTTGGCCACCGAGTGCGGAATGTATTGGGGCCACGGTCTGAGGCCGGACAGGTCGGAGATGTTAACGATCTTGCCAACTCCCTGAGCCTGCATTACCGGTGCAACCCGTTGCGCACACAGGAAGGCCCCTTTAAGATTCACGCCAAGTGCCAGGTCCCAGTCTGCTTCCGTGATATCGAGGAACGGGGCACGGACGAACGTAGAGGCGCTGTTGACCAGCACGTCGATCCGGCCGAAGACACCTTGTGCCCGGCGCACCATCGCCCCAACCTGGTTTACCTGTGACACGTCGGCCTGGATCGCAAGGGCGCTCCGCCCCAGCGCCTCGATTTCGGCCACCGTCTCGGCGGCCGCCGCAACCGAGGTATGATAGTTCACCACGACGTCGGCGCCTGCCCGCGCCAGCCCCAGGCTGATCGCCTTGCCGACGCGAACAGCACCACCTGTTATCAAAGCTACTTTGCCAGTAAGATTCACTCAGCCCCTATCCTCAGCACAATCTTCCCAAACTGCTCCCCTGCCTCCAACCGTTCGTGAGCCGCGCGCGCCTCCTCCAGGAGGAACACCTTGTCGATGACCGGGCGCAGTCTGCGCTGGAAGACGAGTCGCATGACATCCGCGAATTCCTTGCGGCTGGACATTGTGCTACCGATGATGTGGACCTGCTTCCAGAAGACGACCCGGATATCGGTCTCGCCGATGGGGCCGGCCGTCGCGCCGTAGGTTACCAGGCGGCCACCCTTGGCCAGGCAGCGCAGGCTCTGCTTCCAGGTCGGCGCGCCGACATTCTCCAGCACGACGTCTACCCCGCGCTTGCTGGTCAGCCTCCAGATTTCACGGGAGAAATCGACCTCGTTGCGGTTGATGCCCACATCCGCGCCGAGCTCCTTGGCCTGGGCGATCTTTTCGGCACTGCTGGTCACGGCAAAGACCCGCGCGCCGGCCAACCTGGCGATCTGGATCGCGGCCGTGGCCGCGCCGCCGCTGGCGCCCAGGATCAGGACATCCTCGCCCGGGCGGACCTGGGCCTGGGTGATCAGCGCGCGCCAGGCGGTCTGGAACACCAAAGGCACGGCCGCCGCTTCCTCGAAGGAGAAGTCGTCGGGCAGGCGCATGAGATTGCTGGCCGGCGCGGCCACGAACTCAGCGCAGCCACCGGGCACGTGCTCGCCCAGGATCTTGAACTCGACGCATTGGCTCTCCACACCGGCGATGCAGTACTCACAAACGCCGCAGGACAAGCTGGGGTTGATGACTACCCGGTCGCCCGGCCTGTAGGCCGTCACGTCCGCGCCTACCTCAGCCACGACCCCGGCCACGTCCGAGCCGCTCCAGAAGGGCAGCTTTGGCTCCAGGCCGGGTAGCCCACGCCGCACCCACAGGTCCAGGTGGTTGAGGGCGCAGGCTTTGACCTGCACCAGGACCTCACCTCGTCCGATTTCGGGCCTGGGCACGTCGGCCAACTGGATTTTCTCGGGACCGCCGTGTTCGTAGAAGACAGCAGCTTTCATGCAGAGTTCCTCTCAGAATCGTTTGATACCCAGGCGCTGGCCGATGGCCTCCAGGGAACGCCGCACACCTGGCAACAAAACAGCCGCCTGACTGCGCGCCTTGAATTCCTCAGCCCGCGATCCGCCGCCACGGTAACGGACGGTGAACCGCTCTTTCTCGGGGTTGTACTCCACCCGGGTCACGCCCGGCGCCTGCA
>JBBITV010000186.1:0-7412 GCA_037440585.1 Chloroflexota bacterium | reverse complement strand
GTCACCGGGCCAACGATCTATGCCGAGTACGACATCCTCAACGAGGCCACCGTCGAGGCCAATCCCGTCAACCGCGGCTTCACCGACCTGACGTGTGTCCCCAATGTGACGCATAGCGACCAATGCCTGGTACAGTTGGCAGCCCAGTTCTCGATCCAGGTGCCGATCATCAACCACATCGGCGACTCCAACCAGGACGTCGACACCTTCATCCAGGTTCAGAACGTAGGTGACGAACCCACGGTAGCCATCATGTTCCTCTGGGGTGAGTACTCCGGTTACTGTGCCCCACAAGGCCCCCGGCCCCTTCAAGGTGGAGTGTTCGGGCCTCCTGAAGCCTGGATCGGCCTGGGTGTGGGAAGGCGAGATGCTACCGGCCAACGCCAAGTCCGGGATTATCTACTCTGTATCCCCGGAGCCCTTGCCGGACAACTTTGCGCCGCCCTCCTCCTTCTGGCCAGACCCGTATCCCGAAGAAACCATCGACCAGTACATGTGTGAAGCTGCCTGGTACACGATTGACGCCGCTGGTCAGACCGGTTGGAAATCCTGGTACGAGTTCTGGCGGTCACGGCCTGACATCCAGGGCACGCCGCTGGCGGTAGATGTGCTGCGCCGCGGACCCGGGCAGCCCGACCCTGGTTTGCGGGTCACAAGCGACTACAACGGCATCTCCCGTGACCTGGAAGGCCGTTACGACCCGGAATTTGGCGGCTACTCGTACTACACGCCCATCCTCTACTCAGGCTATCGCGGGTTTTCATCCTGGATCTACATCCAGAATTCGGGCGTGCGCTGCACTTCAGTGGAGATTTACTTCAAGGGCGAAGGGGAGTGTATCCGGACCGAGATCGAAGACGTTGCCCAGCTCGCGCCAGGTGAGACGTACCAGCTTGACGTCGCCACAGTGATGCCGCCGCGTTGGCACGGCTCAGCCTGGCTTGGGTCCAGCGAACCGTTGGGCATCGTCGTAGACCATGTGGGTAACGACGTCCTGATGAGCTACAACGGCGTGCCGGCGACACTGGATTACTCGTTTGAAGACTCCAACAACGCGATCTTTATGGGCGGCTCACAGGTGAACTACGGCCCGTTGATCTACCGCGAGTACCAGGGCTGGGATACGCTGATCTACGTGCAAAACCTGAGCAGTATCGTTAAGGCGAAGGTGGCGGAGTACATCAACCTGGAAGCATGGGGCTATCTCAGTCATGGTTTTAAGGGCTCCGTAGTCATATCGGGTACATTCTGGGAGCACCATGTATCCGATGCCGGCGCCCCGGTGCGCAATGTCGTCGGCCTGGCGGCGGTCAAGGTGGAGCGTTCAGAGACCGTGCTGGGGAGTGACGTCCCCGGCGATGAGAGCGCAGGCTCGGAGATCATACCTGTTCCCAGTTTCTTCCACTTCCAGGGACCCCAGGCGCCAACCTGTCCCGGCCAGCCGTAACGATCTGACGCACATAATAGACATCAAGCGGGTGGCTGCTCCCTCCGGGGGCAGCCACTCGCCATTTCTGTTGAGAAGAGGTCATTTTTCGATGCAACGGCTCATCCCTGGGTACACCCTATTTCGATTCCGCTTTGGCAGCCGGAAACGACCTGACGGTGACGCTCCAGACGACATTGCCGCTCACTCGATCTGGCCAGATCGCCGAAAAAGTTGGACTGGCCTTGGGTTACGCCGATACAATGCAGGGCGCTGAGCGGCACATCCGCCAATTCCCGCTTGTGTCCAGCGCGGATAACTTGTTGGCAGAGGCCCTGAACAAGCTCGACCAGGCCAAAAGTAACGGTAGGGCTGCCCTCACTGCGATTGGAAACGCAAGTCCTATTGCCGAGGTCCTTGGCCACGTCCAGGCGATGGACACGCGAGCCAAAGAAGCCATCGATCTTACCCGCGCAGCACGCACCGCTGCCGGCAGCCCGGCTGGCCTGGCCTGGCTTGATACGCCTGAAACGGCGCCACCCGGTCCCGATGAGCCCCCACCGTGCCACAGTTATGGTGCCAGTGTTGACCTGATTAGTGCAGATGGTGCGCCGCAAGCGGTGGATGCGTTGGAGTGGACCCTGGGCGATCCTGGAGAACCGGCCCGCCTGCGCGATGCGCCCAGCGTGAGTCCCAAGTCCATCTACGCCTCCACGGTCGCCGTGCCAGGCGCGCCCCACGTGGCCAATATCGAGGTGGTCGTCGTCGACAGGAACTGCCGTCCCGTCCGCGATGGCACGCCGGTGCGTTTCTCCCTGGATGATCCCGGTTTAGGCACATTTGAGCCGATCACAGCCACGACGACGACACTCCCGGCCGGACAGCCTAACGCAGGCCAGGCGGGTGTCGCCAAAACTGCGCTGACGGCCTCCACCCAAATCGGGCGTGGGCAGGCTGAGGTTCGTATCGCCGCAAGCAGCCTGGCGGCGACCACGGCCGTGATCCTGGTGGGGCCGCCGGGCCGGCTAAACGTGCTGGCTGACCGTTCGTACATTTATTACCAGGGCGCCGAAGTTGCCATCAGTGCTGACGTACGCGATGCCAATAATCGCATTGTGGCGGATGGAACCCAGGTCGCCTTCAACATCCAGCCACCGGCTGCGGGCGTTTTTCAGCCCGGCGTGACGACCAGCCGGGGTGGAATCGCCTCCGTTCAACTGCGACCCAACGGGCAGCCCGGTCCAGCGTCGATTCAGGCTCAGGCCGGAGCTGCCAACGGCGTCCGGAATGTAGTCTTCGTCGGGCTGCCTGTTAGCCTGACCCTGACGGCGCGCCCCCCGGTGATCCGCCTGGACCGGCCAGGGTCGCATATCACCGAGCTAACCGCCGAGGTCAAAGATGCTAGCGGACAACCCGCCCCGGACGGCACGCCTGTTACCCTGACGCTGGCCGATCCTGACTACGGGTTGTTCCTGGGAGGCGACGCCAGTGCAAACCCACCTTATTCGAGCATCACTACGGAACTGCGTGATGGTGGGGTGCAGGCCCGCCTCAGGGCCAAGGGCAAAGTGGGCAAGACGCTTGTGCTGGCCCAGGCGGGTGGGCCTTCGGGGCCAGATGGAATCCTGGAAATTGTATTCAGGGGATATGAGGTTTATCTACCGGCGGTTCAGCACCAGGACGGTCGGTCTTTAACGGCGAGAGCGAGGTAACCGAAACAAGCCTTTCTGCAGACTATTGCGAGACTCTCCGAATTGTGATAGAATAAGTGGGCTTCTGGGTATAAAGGACACGAGGGGAAGAAGGTATCACCATGGATGGATCAACTGTCAGTGCGGGCTCTATCATTCAATTGAGAAATGCAGCAACGAGTACTCAAGCAGATCCGGCAGATGAATTGCAGATCAAGCTTATTCTTCGAGCACCACAAGCCCAACGCATCCGTGCCATGCTGGATCTGCAAGATGTCTTGTTGGGTACCTGGTATAGACGCCTTCAGCAGAGTCACCCAGAGCTTTCGGATTTGGACCTCTGCAGGATGATGTTTGAGAGACTTGCTCGCAATGGCTGACAAACCCGACTTGACGCTTTACATCGACATAATGCTGAAGTTGGAGCAATTGGGGGCGCCTTATGTTGTGATTGGGGCGTTTGCGGGCATTTCCTACGGCGTCACCCGGGTCACTGCCGACGTGGACATTGTAGTGGACCTGGATGAGTCGCACATTCAGGCTCTAGCCCAAACGTACCCACCGCCCAGGTTCTATGCCGATCCTGAGCAAATGCGCGATTCTATCCGTCTCGGCATCCTGTTCAACATTATCGACACGACGGCAGGACGCAAAGTCGATCTGATCCCGCTGACGATGAAGCCCGGTTACGATTGGGCGGTGCGCAGACGCATCCGGCGTGAGGTCCCCTTGCCCCACGGAGGCTCCTTCATGGCCTGGTTTGCCCGGCCTGAAGATGTTATCGTCGGCAAGTTGATGGCCTGGCAAGAAGGACGTTCCCTCAAGCACGAACAAGACATCCGTGACATTCTAGTCGCCGTGCGGTTGGGAGATGACGCGGAATTGACTGCCATGTTTGATATGAACTACATCGATGAGTGGGTGGTTCGATTAGGAGCTGAAGCGCAGGTTTTGTGGGAACGGCTCAAAATGGTGGCGGGTATAGAGACCTGATTGGAACGCCAGAATAGTAATTTGCATGGAAAGGCTATGAGAGAACGACGCACCCGGAAGGTGCGTCGTTCTTTCGTGAGGCGTAGTCGCACCGTCGTGGCTTGTTTGACTTTTGTGAAGTGGGGCATTAGAATACCCCCACGCCGGGTGGGCAATGGAGAGCGATATTCTGTGCCGTACATCATCGGGCTAACGGGCAACATCGGGACGGGCAAAACGACGGTCTTGCAGATGCTGGCGCGCCTGGGCGCTGATGTGATCGACGCGGACGCTCTGGCACACCAGGTCATCGCCCAGGGTACGCCCGGTTGGCAGGCCGTGATCGACGCGTTCGGGCCCGACATCTTGCAACCCGACGGCGAGATCGACCGGGCGCGGCTGGGCCAGATCGTCTTTCGTGATCCGGCGGCGCTGAAACGTCTCGAGGCCATCGTCCACCCCGCCGTGGGCGTTGAGATCGAGCGCCGCATCCGCGAATCCCGGGCGCCGGTGGTAGTGATCGAGGCGATCAAGCTGATCGAGGCCGGGATGCACACGCGCGGGGATGCTCTATGGGTTGTCACCGCTGAGCCGGAGCAACAGGTGCAGCGACTGGTGGCGCAGCGCGAGCTGAGCGAGGCCGAGGCGCGGCAACGCATGGCGGCCCAACCGCCGGCCTCGGCCAAAGTGGCCCTCGCTGACACCGTGATCGACAATAGCGGCACGCCTGAGGAAACCTGGGCGCAGGTGCAACGGGCCTGGGATCAGATTATGGCACGTATTCAGGTAGGAGAAATGGATGGCGACTCTGCGAAATTTCATCGAGCGGCACCCTAATCTGACAGCCTGGATTGCCCTGGCGATCGGGATGGTGGCTATTCTGCTGTGGGCGGCCAGGGACGCGGGCCTGTTACCGCAGCAGATGGCGGCGCTGGTGGTGGCGACCATCTTGCTGGCCGGGGCCTGCGTTTGGATTATTACGTGGGAGTGAGCAGGCGGCGTATTGTGCTGGTGATGGGCGGCCGGCGTTACATCTATCACGCCGACCAGCGACGCGCGGGATACGTGAGGGAGCAGTAAGGCAACCGGCATGGTTGGTGAAGCGATCCGTCAGGACACTGAGTTTTCGGGCCTCCGCCCGTTCGACCCGGTGCGCGATTTGAGCCAGGTTACTGAGCTCTTGCGCGTGGCCTTCAGGGACGAATTAGGGCCGTCCGAGGGGGAAATCCTGCGCGATTTCTACCTCCTTCAACTTGCCGCGCCCGTGGTGTGGTTGGCGCAGCGTATCAGCCTCGAATTCCAGGATATGTTTGGCGGCTTTGTTTGGATCGAGGATCGGCAGGTGGTGGGGAACGTGACGCTCACCCGAATGTCGGCCCAATCACACCATTGGATCATCAGCAACGTAGCGACCGATCCCGCCTACCGGCGGCGTGGGATTGCCCGCAGGTTGATGGAGGCGGCGTTGGATCACGCGCGAGCACGGGGCGCTGAGCGTGTCTCGCTGCAGGTGCGTAATGAGAATACGCCGGCGAAGGACCTATATGTTGACCTGGGCTTCACGTTACTGGAGACTACTGTCCAGCTCCGGCGACCACGCGATCCGGGTGTGCTTCCGGTTCGCACAGAAGGTATTAACATCCGGCCATGGCGGGCCGGCGAGAGCTCGAAAGCTTATGCGCTGGCCCTGCGCGTGACCCCGGACGCTCTACGGGAATTCCATCCGGTGCAGGAGTCAGATTTTCGGATGATCCTGCCGCCAGGTCCATGGGAAGCGCTGGCCGGCTGGTTTACAGGCCAGCGGACCTACCGCTGGGCCGTTCCCGAAGGCGATGCTGGCGAATCCTTTGCTGCAACCCTTATCCTGCGCGCCCGCCACTGGGGCGGGCCACATCGTCTCAGTCTGATGGTCCATCCCGACTGGCGTGGCCGGGTCGAGCGTCCCCTCATCAACCATGCCCTGGCCGACCTGGCCCGGCGCGAGTTGCCGCGTCCTATCGAAGCCGAGCTTCGCGCCGACCACGCCGACGCCGTCGAAGTGCTCAAACAGGCCGGTTTTCAGGTGCAACGGGTCCTGGACCGGATGGGGCTCACCTTTATGCCGAGCGTTCGAATCCCGGTTCGCAGCCGTTGAAGCGGCGCTTTTGGCACCCCTAGCGTTGATACCGCCCCATCCACTGCCCCTGCCCCAGCACGTGCCCCCGCATTGCCTTTTCCACATCCGCCCATTTCGCCCCCTCTGACAAGCCAAGCGACGGCACGTCCAGAGCATACAGGGTGAAGAAGTATCGATGCGCGCCGAGACCGGGTGGCGGACAAGGGCCGCCATACCCCCGACGACCGAAATCGTTTGTGCCAGAGATGCCCAGTGCGCCGGGTTTCTGCGCTTCAGCCAACTCTGTCGGGGCGGCCGGCAGATTGAACAGCACCCAGTGCGTGAAAGTGCCGCCCGGTGCATCCGGGTCGTCCATGATCAGCGCCAGGCTCTGGGTGCCGGAGGGGATGTTGCGCCAGCGCAAGGCAGGCGAGATGTCCTCGCCGTCGCAAGTATAGCGCTTGGGGATGTCAGCGCCTTGGACGAAAGCCGGGCTCTCGACGGTAACCGTCTGAGCGGCTTGGGTTGTAGCGCCGGGGGACGCTGGCGGTGGAGCGGCGCAGTTGGTGATTGCCATCAGGGTGGCGATGACCGTTAACCAAGGTCCGAAAGATCGTAGATTCTGTCCCATGGTCTGACCTGCAGGTGAAACTCGGTTGTCTGCTTTACGTTCAGTGGCAGGTGTCATTGTAAGGGAAAAGCGGGCCTTTGTCAACTCTTGCTACCCTATCACTTTTATGGTACAATGAGTTTGTGGGCAGCACCACAAGGAGGGACAACATGGCTTCCAAAGCCCTTCTGGTTGGGATTAACGCCTATTTTGCCCCGATCAATCCTCTACGGGGTTGCATCAACGACGTCTATCAACTCAGAGACATCCTGCGGCGACACTGGCGGGCGGCGCACCCACTCTGCAGACAGGAGACAAACCATGCCCGAAGACGTTGGCCTGCAGGAACTGCTGCACCAGGTGAAGAAAGAACTGCTGGCCCAGTCGCCTGACGATCCTGTGCCCCTCTTTTACGTTGAAGGGGTGGATCTAGAGCTGAGCATCACGGCCCGCAAGGAGGTGCAAGCGGGTGTCAGGATTTACGTCGTGGACATTGGCGGCGGGGGCGGCCAGGAACGGGCGCAGACGGTGCGCGTCAGCCTGCGACCGCTCTACAGTCGGGAGGAGATGCGTCGCTTTGTGGAGCAGGACCCGGAGTTAGGGCCGCGCTTACGCCAG
>JBBITV010000185.1:0-7422 GCA_037440585.1 Chloroflexota bacterium | reverse complement strand
CGCCCATTAAAGCGGTACGCGAGCTGGGTTCAGAACGTCGTGAGACAGTTCGGTCTCTATCCGCTGTGGGCGCAGGTGACTTGCGGGGAGCCGTCCCTAGTACGAGAGGACCGGGATGGACCGACCGCTGGTGTGCGAGTTGTCCCGCCAGGGGCAGGGCTCGGTAGCCAAGTCGGGCAGCGATAACCGCTGAAAGCATCTAAGTGGGAAACGTGCCCCAAGATCAGGTCACCCACCGGGCCAACCGGGTAAGCGCGCTGGCAGACCACCAGCTAGATAGGCGGCCAGTGGAAGCGTGGCAACACGTGCAGCCAAGCCGTACTAATGCGCGAGGGCTTGACCTACGTCGTGTCTTCAACCTCCCTGTTCAGTTCTTAGGGTGCTAGAGAATCCGGTTGCGAGTTTCGGGTTCCGCGTTTCGGGTTAACGCGAAACGCGGAACCCGAAACCCGAAACTGGTTAACAAGCGAGCGAGGTGTACTGGTGATTCGAGCGGCGGGGCCACACCCGGTCCCATCCCGAACCCGGTCGTTAAGCCCGCCAGCGCCTATGGTACTGCCCTGGTAACGGGGTGGGAGAGTCGGCCATTGCCAGGCCCTTCGCTCGCTCTATTTACGCACAATTATTATCAACAGCAAAACCCCCTCAGTCTCAAACGAGATTGAGGGGGTTTTGGCGTTCAGGCGACCTGAGAATATAATTTTGGCTAAAAGCTACTAATTCTCTGATCGTGATGCGGAAGGAGGTTCGCTATGGTGCATAAAGAATTGCCTATCCCACCTCATTTCAATCCTGACAAAGTCGGCCAGGTGTGGAAAGTTCCGTATCAGGTGCGGGCTGAAGAAGCGGAGGCTTGGGCAAAAGATTTCCACATTCAACCTGCTGCTCAAGATAGGGTCAAGATCTGCCTGATCGCCGTCGACGTCCAGAACACGTTCTGTATTCCTGAATTTGAGTTGTACGTGGGCGGACGCTCGGGAAGAGGAGCGATTGACGACAACCGGCGGCTGTGCGAGTTCATCTATCGAAATCTAGACGTGATCACTCAGATTTGCCCGACCATGGACACCCACCAGGTGATGCAGATTTTTCACTCTATCTACCTGGTCAACGACAAGGGAGACCATCCAGGCCCATTCACCCTGCTTTCTGCCAAAGATGTCCAGAACGGCGTCTGGAAGGTCAACCCGGCCGTGGCTCAAAGTCTGGGAATCGCCGAGGAGTATGGGCAGCGACATCTCTCTTACTATACGCGCAAGCTGCAAGAGAGCGGCAAATACGATCTCACAATATGGCCCTATCACGCCATGTTGGGCGGGATCGGCCATGCCCTGGTCTCAGCGGTGGAGGAGGCCATTTTCTTCCACAGCCTGGCACGCCTCAGCCAGCCGGATGTCCACGTCAAAGGAAACAATCCGCTGACCGAGCATTACTCTGTGCTGGGTCCAGAGGTGTTAACCGGCCCGCAGGGAGAAAGTCTGGCTCAGAAGAGCGACAAATTCTACAAGAAGCTCATCCAGTTCGATGTGGTCGTCATTGCTGGGCAGGCTAAGAGCCACTGTGTGGCGTGGACCATCCAGGATTTGTTGGACGATGTGTTGGCTCAAGATAAGAGCCTGGTCCAGAAAGTGTATCTCCTGGAAGATTGTACCTCTCCGGTCGTCGTCCCAGGGGCCATCGACTATACGGAGGAAGCGGATGCAGCCTTCCGGAGATTTGCTGAGGCGGGCATGCACGTGGTCCGTTCCACCGATCCTATTGAGAGTTGGCCGGGCCTCCAGCTTTGACTGGTGGGGGTGGGCGCACCCGAGATTTGGGGAAAAGGCTAGCTTGAGACCAAAACAAGACCCCAGGAGTCTCCGAGACCCCTGGGGTCTAATTCGCTACCAGGGCGACCTATGGGACTTGAACCCATAACCCCCAGGGCCACAACCTGGTGCTCTGCCCATTGAGCTAAGGCCGCCACGAATTGATCGACTCCGGGGCGAGGATTCGAACCTCGACAGGCAGATCCAAAGTCTGCAGTCCTACCTTTAGACGACCCCGGATCACTCTCAGGTTTCCACAGCGCACTAGACAATTATAGCATGCCCAGCGAAGCGGGTCAAACGGGACGCCGACCACGGACCGCAGCCCGCCGCCCATTGACGACGATCCGCCGTCGGCGGTCGGCGGTCGTTCGGTCAGGTCAATCTTATCCGCTCCAGGCGAGTACTATGGGTAATTCCGGGAATGCGCCCGCGCTTTGCGAGGGGCCGGCCTTCGACTTCCTTGATGTCTGCTGTGAAGTCGATTGGCGGAGCGCCACTGATGGCGCTGCCCACGCCAAAGCCGTCCACTGGTGCGTGCGCTTCTCGGAAGTACCGGATGCGATCGGGCGTCAGCCCGCCGCTCACAAAAATCTTGACGTGGTCGAAGCCGGCCTGATCCAGCCGCGCCCGCACCTCCTTGACCAGCGGCGCCGTCACCCGGCCACGCTCGCTGGGCGTGTCCAGGCGCACTCCCCACAACCGATTACCCAATGCCTCAGCTACTCGCAGACTTTCCTCGGCCTCATCTTTGAAGGTATCGACAAGGACGATGCGGGTGACTTCAGGCGGCATGTGCGTATCAAAGGCCACGGCGGCGCGCACGGTGTCGCCAAAGGCCAGCACCATCGCATGCGGCATAGTACCCGATGGCCGTTTGCCAGCCAGCGCCGCCCCGGCCGGCGTGGCCGAGCCCTGGCACCCGCCGACGATGGCCGCGTATTCCATCTGGGCTGAACAGTTCGGGTGCACGTGGCGCGCCCCAAAGGCGATTACCGGGATGTCGCCAGCCGCTTCGACGCACTTACGGGCCGCCGTCGCCCAGCCGGTCTCGTGGGCCAGGATGCCCAGGTAGGCTGTCTCGTAGATGCAGAAGCTCAAGTACGGCGCCGTGATTCGCAGCACGACCTCCTTCGCTTCCACCCACATCCCCTCGTGCAGGGCCCATACCTCGGCTCCGGCCGGGAGCACGCGCCTCAGCAGTTCGACAACTTCGCGCATCCCGCATAGCAGCCCATCCCCATTGGCGAACACCTCCATTGTTACACTCGGGTTGAGGCCCTCAGCGGCCAACACCGCCCGCGAACGTAGGAAGTAGACGTCGGCATGGTCTTCGGACAGTGCAGCTAACAAATCAAATATGGATGACATGTGCACCTCAAACGTGATGCGTGATGCGTAAAACGGGTACACAGGGATTTCCTTGGGTACCTGTTTCCCTGTGTACCTGTGTACCTCTACCCATTTCACCCCCTGTGGACGACTTTTGCCCCCAGTATCTTCTCCATGTGCTGCAGCGCCCACCTGTGGGCCTCTGGATCGAAGGTGGCAACGGCATCGGCCGGAACCGCGACCGGGTAGTCACGGTTGCGCAGGTCGGCTACTGTATGCAGCACACAAATGTCGGTGCAGTCGCCGACGACGATGACCCTGTCAGGGTGGAGACGCGCCAGCCGGTCTGCCAGGTCGGTCTCGAAGAAGGCGCTGTAGCGCCGCTTGGGGATGATTTGAGCCTTGTCGGCCAGGTCCGCCAGTTCCGGGATGATTTCGTTCTCCGGCGTGCCCGCGATACAGTGGGGCGGGAACATCTGGAATTCCCTATCGTCCGGGGCGTGGGTATCTTTAGTGAAGAAAACCTGGCTCCCCTTCGCCATTTCCTCTTCGACGATCTGGCGGATGCATGGGATGATGTCCCGGCCCGTCTGCCCGATGTACAACGGGTGACCGGGTTCGATGAAGCCACGTTGCATATCGACGACGATCACCGCATTTGCCATGTTCATCACCTCCTGATAGGTCAGATTGCGATGTGAGGTGTGGCGTCAGACCTTGAAATGATTGTTCTTGGGGAAAGTATACTTCAAAGGTCTCGAGGTGGCAAGCTCCAACGACCGGCACGGCCTGTGGCGACGGATCCGCTATCACACCTCGCAGGGTGGCGAAACGCAACTCGGCTTCTAGAACGTGTAGGACCAGTGGGAAATTTGTGCTACCAGAAGTTGACGCCAGCCGGAATCGCAGTACAATCATAGTGCACCGTGTCGTACATGAGAGTGGAGGCAATTCAGTTACAGGAGAACCTATGAAATTCCAATCCTATGCTTACGGCAAGAACCATTGGCTCCTGGACCCGGACCTGAAGCCCATCCTGAGACAATACTGGCAGGATCTGCCCCACCACGAAGAGGCCCTCACTGCCTTCGGTTCTCTGGCCGGTGGGCGTGCCTACGAGGTGGCCGATCACGTCGACCACCACGCCCGGCCAGTGCTGGTGATGCACGACCTGAACGGCAACCGGATCGACCGGGCCAGGCTCAGCCCGGCCCACGCTGGCCTGCTCAAGGAGATCGCCTGGATTAACCGCCCACCTTACGAGGGTGGCTCGTGGCATCACCACTTCGCCCTGGGCTATCTCCTGGCCGACCCAGGGCTGTATTGCACTCTGATCGTCACCAACCAGACTGTGTATCCCATTCACAAATATGCCCCTGAGCACCGCGACTGGATCGAGCCTCTTTTGTCCGGGGAAGCGTGGGGCGCCACCTGGATGACCGAGACGCAGGGCGGGAGCGACCTGGGAGCGAACACGACCATGGCCCGGCTGGAAGACGGGACCTGGCGGCTATACGGCGAGGAGAAATACTTCGCCAGCAATGCCGGACTGGCCGATCTGGCGGTGATCACCGCCCGGCCGGAAGGCGCCCAGCCGGGACCGAAGGGACTCGCCCTTTTCCTGGTGCCCCGGCTCGACCGGGAGGGCCGGCTCAACTTCCAGGTGCGCCGCCTGAAAGACAAAAGCGCCACCCGCGCCGTGCCTACTGGCGAGGTGGAGTTCCACGGCAGCGAGGCTTATCTGGTGGGCGAGGCCAGCCTGGGGATCTACTACACCCTGGAGACCCTGACCGTCTCCCGGCTGGCCAATGCGATCGGGGCGATGGGGCTGGCGCGCAAGGCCCACCTGGAAGCCCTCTTCCGTACCCAGGCCCGGTCGGCCTTCGGCAAGTGCCTGGTGGATCACCCGCTGGTCCGCCGCGACCTGACCGACCTGGCCGTGCGCACGGCTGGGGGCCTCAGCCTGGTCTTCCACGCCGTGGAAGCCTTCGACCGGGCCTGGCACGATGTGCCGCCCTACACCCCGCGCTACCATTACGCCCGCTTCCTCTCCCACCTGGCCAAGAATCGTACGGCGGAGCACAGCGCCGAGGCGACGCGGCTGGCCATGGAGCTGTTCGGCGGGCTGGGGTTCCTGGAGGAGTACGCGGTATCGCGGCTGCACCGGGAGGCGCTGGTCACCGCCATCTGGGAGGGGACGAGCAATATTCAGGCGCTGGACATGCTGGAGTCGATGCAGAAGAAGGCTGCTCACGAGCCATTCCTGGCCGAGATGGTCCCGCTGCTGGAGCACGCGGAGACGGAGGAAGCGTGGCTGGCGCGGGAGGCTCTGGAGAAGACCGTGGCCCACCTGAGCACACTCAGTCCCGAACAGGCGCAATGGCATGGCAAGGAGGCGTTGACCACCCTGGCCGACGTGGCACAGGTGGCGCTGCTGTATGCCCTGGCGGAGACGGCGGGCGAGCGGTACGCCAAGCTGGCTGCCCTCTACGCCCACCACTTCCTGCGCAGTGAGCCTTATCCAGATTGGGCGCTCCATGACCGCGACGTGTGGTTCCCGGTCTCCGGCGAAGCTGTGTGAGGGTTTCACTTTTCGGAACTTGAACCCACGTTAGGACGTCTGTAGAGGGAACCCGGCGAGAATCCCACCCAGCAGGAGGTCACAGATGAACAAGCCAGGGAACGAGGCCTTGCAGCCCGTTGGGGAGCGGATGATCATTCGCACGGCCGACGTCAGCCTTGAGGTGAAGGACACCCAGGCGGCAGCCGATCAGATCAAAGCCATCGCCGAGAGCCTCAACGGCTACGTGTCCAGCTCGGATTTGCGGCGCACGGATGATCTCTTGCAGGGCACTGTCACGGTCCGCGTGCCGGCCACCCAGTTCGACGCAGCAATGGCGCGGATCAAGGCAGTGGGAGTCAAGGTCGAGGGCGAGAAGCTGTCGAGCCAGGACATGACCGAAGAGTACACCGATTTGACCGCGCGTCGCCGCAACCTGGAGGCCACCGAGCAGGAGCTGTTGAAGCTCCTGACTCTTCTCCAGGAACTGCCCGACCGAGATCGCCAACAGCATGCCGGTCAGCGCCGGCATGGCCGTCAGCAGGCCAACCAGAAAGCTGGAGGCGCCCAGGCGGACCAGGAACACCGAGAGAAACGTGCCGATGCCCGACGCCAGGCCGACGCCGATGCCGTCGATGAGCACGTTACGCCAGTTGCGCTCCTCCACACTCCCCGGGTGGCTCAGCCAGGCAAGTTGTCGCTCCAGAAACGTCTGCCTGGGGGGCAGCGCATCCTCTGGTAGCTCCAGCGTCACCCAATGACCGTCGGAACTCCCTTCAGGCTCTACCCATTTACGCTGGGGGGCACTTCGTAGAGGCATTTGGACGTGATTTATTTCTTCGCCTTCGCCACCTCGTACACCCGCCCAAACTCGGCCATGAACTGTTGGGCCAGCCCCGGGTCGTCGATGATGAGCAGGTTCTCGTCGTTCTGCTCCTCGGCGTTCTTCGAGAAATTGAAAGAACCGAAGATCACCGTCCGCTGGTCGATGATGAATACCTTGTGGTGCATCAGGTACGGGTTGCCATCCTGCCACACGTCCAGGCCCTGCTGCTTCATCGGCCCGAATTCGCTGAACTCCGTCTCCGACCCGGTCGTCTCGAACACGCCGCGCACCTTCACTCCCGCTTTGGCCTGCTCCATGACAGCCTTCCCGATGTCGTCGTCGGTGAAGGAGAAAGCCATGAAGTCGATGGTTGTCTGGGCCGCCTTCAGACGAGCGATGATCTTCCCGGCGACCTTGTCCTCGGGCGCGAAGTAGTTCTCAACCGGGACGCCGCTGATCGTCAGCCTGGGCGTGGTCGTGCCGGCAGGCCGCTTGGGGCCGAAGAGGCGCTGCTCGAACATGGCCTGGAATTTGGTGCTGTAGTTCCGGGCCAGCTCTGCAGAAGAGATGGCGATGGCATTATTGTTCAAACGATACGTATCGCTGTCGGTGAAGTTCCAGGAGCCGGTCCAGATGCGGGCGCCATCCACCACCACAAATTTATTGTGCATGATCGGCCCGCGCTGGTCGTCTACCACCGGGATGCCCGCCCCCTTGAGCTTCTGGAACGTGGGATCGTCCACGTGATCGGTATCGGTCACCAGCCGGACGGTGACCCCACGCTGCTTCGCCGAGATGAGCGCCTGGGCGACGTTATCCAGGTCGAAATCGTAGATCGCCATGTCGATGGAGCGCTGGGCGGTGTTGACGAAGGTTACCAAGTTGGTATCGATGCC
>JBBITV010000184.1:0-7442 GCA_037440585.1 Chloroflexota bacterium | reverse complement strand
TTCAATCGAGGAGATTTCAATCGAGGAGATTTCAATCGAGGAGATTTCAATCGAGGAGATTTCAATCGAGGAGATTTCAATCGAGGAGATTTCAATCGAGGAGATTTCAATCGAGGAGATTTCAATCGAGGAGATTTCAATCGAGATGGAAAACAGCGGTTCAGGTATGCCTGCCATGCGCGCCACCGTGGCGCGGCCGCCGCCCGCAATACTGGCTTGCGCGATGCTCGGGGCAAGTACATTTGTTACCTGGACGACGACGACGTCTACTACCCCTACCACCTGGAGACCCTGGTCCAGGCCCTGGAAGGGAGCGCCTATCGCGTGGCCTATACCGATTCCATCCGGGCGACCCAGGAGCTGCGCAACGGCACATACGTCGTCGTCAGGCGGGAGCTGGCCATGTCCCACGATTTCGACCGGGACCTGTTCCTGCAGATGAATCTCACCCCGATTCTCAACGTGATGCACGAGCGGAGCTGCCTGGCGACCGTGGGGTTGATGGACGAAAACCTCGAGGTCCTGGAAGACTGGGAACTGTGGATCAGGCTCTCGCGGGAATACGACTTCCTGCACATTCCCCAGGTGACAGCGGAAGTGCGCGCACGGTCAGATGGCTCCAGCCTGGGCTCCAAACGCGCCGATCAATTTCCTCTCTGTAGAGAGTATGTCTTTAAGAAACACAGCGCTCATTATGCCGCCTTGAGTGAAAAACTGGGGACACAGCCGGCAGCCAATCATTCAGTTGTGCCGCTTCTCGATGCTGCAACTGGCGACCTTAGCTCGCTACGGCAGCTCCGCGTGGCACTTATCTACGATAACACCATCCGGCCGGACACCACCGGCGAGTATTGCCGGCGGGCGCTGGAACAACTCTGTATCGCCAAGCACGTCTCGCCAACGCGCCTCGATGCTTTGCGCCCCGAAGACTTCGACCTGTTTCTGCACATCGACGACGGGCTCCGCTACGTCCTGCCGCCGCACCTCAGACCGGCGGCCTGGTGGGTGATCGATACCCACTTGCAGTACGACTGGGACCTGCAAAAAGCGCGCCATTTCGATGCCGTGTTTGCCGCGCAGCGCGATGGCGCCGAACGCTTGCGGTCAGATGGGGTGCCGGCAGTATGGCTGCCGCTGGCGGCTGACCCGGCCGTCCATCGTCCAGTCGCCCTACCCGAAGAATTCGACTGGTGCTTTGTCGGCAACTTAACGGAGGTGGGCAATCCCATCGGGCCGGAGCGCGCAGCTCTCATTGAGCTTCTTAAGCAGAAGTTCTCCAACTGCTACGTGGGCCGGGCTTTCGGTGAGGACATGTGCCGGGTGTACGCAGAGTCGCGCGTGGTCTTCAACCGCAGTGTGCGCGACGACGTGAACATGCGCGTGTTTGAGGTGCTGGCCTGCGGGCGGCCCTTGCTCACAAATGCCCTTGACCATAACGGCCTGGATCAATTGTTACACGAGAATACCGATTACGTGGCTTATCGGTCACCCGAAGACCTGCTGGCTAAGATGGAGGCGCTCTTGACCGATGAAGCGTATCGCCGCAGGTTGAGCCGCACGGGGCGCGACACCATTCTGGCCAGGCACACCTACGCGCACCGTATGCGGGCGGTCCTGGCGTGGCTGCTCCAGGCGCAGCTTGTCAAGCCGGATCGCGCCGCCCGTATAGTCGCACAGCCTGGGGCGGGCACCCCGGGCAAGACGCCGGCCGCGCCGCTCACCACGATCATCATCCTCACTCACAACGAGCTTGATCACACCAAGACGTGTCTGGCCAGCATCGAAGCCCACACCCCACCGCCACACGAGCTCATCATCGTGGACAACGGCTCCACCGACGGCACTCGCGATTATCTGCGCGCTTACGCGGCCACTCACGATCACGTGCGGGTCATCGCCAATACCGCGAACCGTGGCTTTGCCGCCGGTAACAACCAGGGTCTGGCCCTGGCGCGCGGTGAGTACGTCTTGCTGCTCAACAACGACACCGTCGTTACCGAGGGTTGGCTGGAGCGCATGTTGGCCGTGTTTGAACGATACCCCCAAACGGGCGTCGTCGGCCCGATGTCGAACTACGTCTCTGGCCCCCAACTGGTCCCCGATATTTCGTATCGGTCTCGCCGTGAAATGGAAACCTTCGCTGCCCAATGGGCCGTCGAGCACGCCGGGCAGAGCGCGCTGGCTTTCCGCGTGGTCGGCTTCTGTCTGCTGGCACGTAAAGCGGTCGTCGATCGCATAGGCGGGCTGGACGAGCAGTTCGGCAGCGGCAACTTCGAGGATGACGATTTCTGTCTGCGGGCGGCCCTGGCCGGCTTTGAGGCCCGGATCGCCCAGGATGTCTTTATCCATCATACAGGCAACCAAACTTTCCGAGGGGCCAACATCGATTATCGCCAAAGCTTGCTGCGCAACTGGGAGCTGTTCAAGGCCAAGTGGGGCTTGCCTGCGGACACACCCTACGAGCAAGGCTATCGCTTCCCGCTGCAACCGCCGCCTGGCTTACGCCTGCACGTTCCCCTACCCGACGTGAGCGCCAGCCATCAACCCGATACGGATGGACGCTGGTGGCAAGATGAGGGTTCTCCCCAGAATTGGGGGGATAGGGGGGCCGCCCCCCTGCTTCTCCTGGAGCAAGCCAACGACGCCCTGGCGCGGAACGATCTCCCGGCCGCTGCCCAGGCCCTGCAAGCCTGCGTCGACCGCTTCCCGGACTACGCGGAGGGCTACATCGCCCTGGCCTCGGTGGCCGCTGCCCAGGGCAACTATGCCCAGGCTCAAGACCTGCTCCTGACGGCTATAGAACTGGACTCTGCCAACCCGGAATGGCTGAACCAGCTCGGCTGTGCTTACTTTGCCGGCGGCCAGCCTGACCTGGCCGAGCACGCCTTCCGCCAGGCCCTGGAACTGGACTCGACCAGCGCCGGCACCCTGCTCAACTTGATCGAGCTGTATCGTAACGCAGGCCGCTATGACGCCGCCGCCGGGCTCCTCAAGTGCGCCCTGGAGCACCATCGCAACAACCCCGAAGTGCTCCTGGCCTTTGGCAACTTCTGTCTGGAGGTGGGTGAGCTTGAGACGGCGCGGATGGCGTTCCAGCGTGTTGTGACATCCGTGTAATTCGTGGGGATCCGTGTCGTGCTCTCGCTCTGCCTGATCGTCCGCGACGAGGAACGCTTTCTGCCCGGCTGCCTGGATTCCCTGGCTGGCCTGTCAGACGAAATCATTGTCGTCGATACGGGCTCGACGGACCGCACCGTCGAGATCGCCCGGCGCTATGGCGCGCAGGTCCACTTTTTCGCCTGGCGTGACGATTTCGCGGCCGCACGCAACGAGTCGCTCTGCCACGCCAGCGGTGACTGGATCCTCTGGTGCGACGCCGACTTCGTCCTGCATCCGGGCCATGCCGACCGTATCCGCCGGGCCATCGCCTCGGGGCGGGCCGGGTCCTTCCTGGTCAACGTGCGGAGCCGCCTGCCCGGCGGCGAAGTCGAGCTCTGGAATCGCCTGCCCATGCTGTTCCGCAACCTCCCGGCGGCCCGCGCCGGTTGGCCGGGGGGTGTGTGCTTTGAGGGCGCTGCCCACGAGCAGCTCATCCCATCGCTCGTGGCCTGCGGCCTGCCGCCCGCTCCCAGCGACATTGTCGTCGAGCACCTGGGCTACGCCGACCGCGCGACAGTGCAGGCCAAGTCGGCGCGGCTCCTCCCGGCGCTCCAGGCCCAGGTCGCCCAGGCGCCCGGCGATCCCCTGCACCATTATCACCTCGGCCAGGTTTACCTTAACCTGGGCGATTATGCAGCCGCCTTGGAGCAGCACCTGGCGGCCGTGCAGCTCGCGGATCCCCTAAATCCGCGTGAAAATGTCTGGATCGGGCTTGTCGGCAGCGCCATTCTTGCCGATAAATACAGTGTTGCCGCCGCGTGGGCCGCGGAGGCCTGCCGCCTGTTTCCCGACCGGCGGTTCATCTGGTACATGGCCGCGCTGGCCCACTGCGCGTGCCAGGACTTCGCAGTGGCCATCGCCGACCTGCTCCGGGCGCGGGAGCTGCCGGATCGCCTGGGGCCGGAGGCGACGGTGCGGCGGATCGCACCGGAAGCGATTGAGGCGATGTTGAGGGATTGTTACCACTACGCATTCGAGTTTGCGAACAAGAAAGAGAGGACTAACCATGAGTGCTAACAATGGCTCCTTTGACCCCAAAGCCGAAGCCGAATTCGAGATCCTCGAGCTCATGCACGCGGGGAACCGCGCCATCGAACGCGGCGATTTTGGCGAAGCACGCCGCCACTTCAACACTTGTGTCGAACGCTTTCCTGCCTATGACGGAGGTTACACCGCCCTCGCGTCGGTGGCGGTGGCGCAGGGTGACCTGGATGATGCCCTGGCGATGCTCTTCGTCGCCGCCGAGCTGGCTCCCACCTCGGCCGAGATCCGGAACCAGCTTGGCTGTGCCTGCTTCGCGGCCGGCCGCCGGGCCATCGCCGAGCATGCTTTCAAGCGTGCGTTGGAGCTGGAACCGGCTCACCCTGAAGCCCTGGCCAACCTGGCCGAGCTCTACCGTGCCCAGGGCCGTTTCACTGAATCCGCCACCTGTCTGCGTGCCGCCCTCGAGCAAAACCGGGACAACGTCAACGCCCTCGTCGCTTTTGGCCGGATGAGCGCCGACCTGGGCGACTGTGACGCCGCGCGCTTCGCCTACCAACGCGCTCTGGCGCTTGATCCAACCCGCGGCGAGCTGACAACCGCCCTGTTAGAGCTGGACCACGACTATGAACCGTCATTTGACGGTAACGGAGACTAGTGGGGCGCGCCGCCTGGAACGCCTGGCAGAAGGTGCCTCGGCGGCGGAGCGCGCTGACGCGCAACGCTGGCTGCCCGAGCTCCAGCGCCGGATCCAGCGCCGGCCGGACGAGCCCCGGCTGCAGCTTGCCCTGGGCCAGGCCCTGGCCGCCCTCGGCGACTACCCGGCCGCTATCGCCGCCCTCGAACGCGCCGTCGCCCTTGACTCCACCCTGCCCGGGGCCCACTACGCCCTGGGTCTCTGCCACCAGATCCAGGGCGACGTACTTGCCGCGCTGCGCGCCTACGAACAGGAGGTGGCTCTGCATCCCGAGCACGAACTGGCCTGGAATAACCTGGGCACGCTCTTCGCCCTCCAGGATAACACTGAACAGGCCAGCGCCTGCTTCCGGCGCGTGCTAGAGCTGAACCCCGCCGATGCGACCGCGCGGGAAAACCTGGCCCTGGCCCAGCGCCAGGCGTCAGGCCGGCGCCCGCCACTCCGTTTTGCCGATCAACTGCCCCCCGGCCCTCAACCCACCCTGTCGCTGTGCATGATCGTCAAGAACGAGGCTGCCAATCTGCCCGCCTGCCTGGACTCTCTGGGGAGCCTGCCCACCGAGATCATCATCGTCGACACCGGCTCGACCGACGACACCGTCGAAGTGGCGCGGCGCTACGGGGCGAAGGTCTACCACTTCCCCTGGATCGGCGACTTCGCGGCCGCCCGCAACGAGTCCCTGCGGCACGCGACGGGGGAGTGGATCATGTGGTTTGACGCCGACTTCCGCCTCTTGCCCGGCCACGCCGACCGCATCCGCGCGGCCCTCACTTCGGGGCAGGCAGACGCCTTTCTGGTCAACGTGCGCAGTCTGCCCGCCGAGGGCGCTGCCGGCCAGAGCGAGTGGACGCTGTTGGCGATGATGTTCCGCAACCGGCCAGGCGTGCGCTTCGAGGGTGCTGTGCACGAGCAGATTCTGCCCAGTTTGCTGGCTCTGGGCATGGTCCCCGTGCGCACCGATATCGCCGTCGATCATACCGGTTACGCCGACCCGGCCCGCTTGCGCCAGAAAGCCGCGCGCAACCTGGAATTGATCGAGGCCGAGCTGGCACGGGACCCGGACAATCCCATGCAACGCTTTCAGCTTGCCCAGACCTATGGTGCGCTGGAGCGCTATCCGGAGGCGATTGCCGAGGCCCGCAAGCTCCTGGGCAGTACACGCCTGCCCATCGGCCTGCGCTTCCCGGTCTTCTGCTACATCGTCCAGGCCCATCTGCTGTCAAAGGACTATCCCGCCGTGCTGGAGCTGGCTGAGCAGGGCGAAAAACTCTTTCCAGGACGCCGTTACCTGGCAGCCCTGGCTGCGCAAGCACACCGTGGGCTGAAGCAATGGGACGAGGCCATCGCTGACCTGGAGACAGCCCTGGCCCGGCCGGCAACGCCGTTGGACCTGCTGGGTATCGAGGAGGAGATCGGGGATGGCATTCTGGAGGCGATGCTGGGCGATTGCCACCTGGACGCCGGCCGTCCGGCCGAGGCCGTCACCCACTATCGCGCCGCCATGTACCTGGGCTGGGACACCCCTGGCACCGCCATTAACTGCGCCCGCGCGCTGGTTTTCGCAGGGGACCTGGACAGTGCGCTTGGCCTGCTCGAACAGACCATTGACCGGCATCCCAACCTGGCTCCGGCGCACCGGGCGCTGGGGATGGCCCGCCTCCAGGCCGGCCAAATGGCAGCGGCCATCCAGGCGTTGGAGCGCGCCGTCGCCCTCGACGACACCCACGCCGAGACGTGGGCGCGGCTGGCCGCTGCCTGTGTGGACGCCGGGGACAGCGCGCGCGCTGAGGCGGCTGCCGGGCGGGCCGTCGCCCTGGCCCCGGAGCCAGCCGAGACCTGGCTGGCTCTAGGCACCATCTTCGAGCGCCTCGGTGCAGACGACCGCGCCCTGGCGTGCTTCGCTCGCGCCGCCGAACTGGCGCCGGCCTCCCCGGCGGCCTACACCCATCTGGGCAGTGCTTTCCTCAAGGCTGGCGACCTGGCTCAGGCGGAGATGTGCCTGGAGGCGGCGGTGACTCTGGCTCCCGAGGATGCCAACGCCCTGGATGGCCTGGGCTTTGTCTACCTCAAGCAGGGTCGCTACGAGCCGGCCGCCCTACTGCTGGGCGCTGCCGTCCAGGCCGACCCGCGCCGCGCACAGAGCTACTTCAACCTGGGCCTGGCTCTGGGGAAGCTGGGCCGGGGCGAGGATGCGGTTTTCTGCATGGAGACGGCCCTGCGGCTGCAACCGGGGCTGGCGAGGGGCAACTACATTGGTCCTTCACAACTCATTGGGTGAACAATTACGCCGCTGTTACAGGCTTGATACGTGTGGTTTACTGACACCAGCCCGCAAGCGTGGTATCCTGGAGTCAGTAGATCCACATTCCATTTAGACAAGCTCTCAGACACGATAGGTGTTTGGACCGCTGATGAAACCGGCAATCCCAGCTAACTTAACCTATCAGACGGGAATGCGCAGCTCGGACTCCGCTTTCCGACCCCGGACCCCGGACTCCGGACCCCGGACTACCTTCGCCCAGGCTCTGGCCGAGGCACAGGTGCGCGGGGCAGGCGCCTTCGGCCCGGTGGCCGTCCCGGTCTGGCAACAACTGCGCTTCTTGAA
>JBBITV010000183.1:3300-7456 GCA_037440585.1 Chloroflexota bacterium | reverse complement strand
CCTTTGCGGGTGGCCAGGATGCGGGCAGCGTTCATCAGGGCCGCGGGCTCCAGACCTTGGGGACAGCGAGAGGTGCAGGTCTCACAGGCGGCGCAGAACCAGATCGCGCTGCAATTCAACACCATGTCCTCACGACCCAGGCGGATATAGTGCACGACCTGCGCGGGCTTGAGGTCCATGCGGTAGGCCAGGGGACAGCCCGACGAGCACTTGCTACACTGGAAGCACAGATTGACCTTCTGGCCGCTGAGGCCTTCGATTTCGCGTGTGAATGACATGGGTGGGACTTGGTTCCAGGTCACACAATCCGTTTTGCCCAAAGCACCCTTAGTTTACCATTCTCATAGAGGGTTTGTCAATGACCCAACAGGAGCATTTTGGGGGTACCGAAAGCATTATATAAGGGGCTATAAAAGAACTATGTGAGGTAACGAAGAAACTCGTCTCCTCGGCGAAAACGGGTTTTTGACTTAGTTAGGGCTGCGCCCACCGCCGTCCTGGCGCGGGTCGACCGGTGTTACGAGGGTAGTGAGCGGCGGATCGGCCTCTTTGCCGCAGAAGGGGCAGTGGGTCCATTCCTGCTGAAGCACCTGGCCGCAATAGCGACAGACTTTCGTGGCAGGAATCAGCTCAGGCCGGTCGGGTTCCGGTTCCGTTGAGAGAGAACGGTAGAAGCGCAGCATCCACCAGGCCAGCAACGCCAGGGGCGCCACGATGACCAAGAACATAACGAATGTCGCAGTCCAGGTGGCCATGCTACCCTTCCAGAGACGTAGAGTTGAATGAATTGTAACCCTGTTCGACCTGGCTGGCAAATGCATTTGACAATAGGGATTCACGGCTGCCTTATCTGAAGAGAAGTTTGCTTGGAACTTGGGGCTATGCTATACTGTTGGCGCTCGAGACGCACATTGACCCGCACCTGCATGTCATCGATACTTTCATTCAAGTCAAAGCGGTGAGGTGGTGATGGTACTAACCGTGCCCTACTTCTAGCAAAACCGTGACTACACCTGCGGTCCAGCTTGTCTGCGCATGGTCTTGGCATACTATGGTCACGAGACGGATGAGGTCAGTCTGACCATGTTGTGCGGCACAAACGTCTTTGGGACCTCACTGTCCGAAATAGCGGGCGCAGCAAGACAACTCGGGTTTAATGCCAGCGCAGCCGGGTCAGTTGGCATTGCGACACTGCAAGAGGCTATAGACCAAGCTATCCCACCTATCGTTCTGATCGATGCCGGTATTCTCACCGGCAAGGACGACCTTCGGGGGTTCAAACACATGATCGTGATTGTCGGTCTGGATGCGATGAGTGTTTCGTATCACGACCCACAGTTTGGAGAATCACGATCCGTCTCTGTGGAGTTGTTTGGCGAGGCCTGGGAAGCCATGCGGAAGGGAGTTGTCAAAATATGGCGGTGAAAGATATTGCGGATCAGATTCGCCAGATTGCAGTCGAATATGCAGTTATGTACGTTGGTGATCGGGCAGTGGAGGGGGTGCCCAGCTTTGACGAACAGCGTCACGTGTGGCGAGTGCCTATCCTATGCCGAACATCGCGTGGCATACTGCTAGCAGGTGAGATGCAAATTGATGAGCAGCTACACATTGTCTATGCACCAACCAAGGAAGAGTTGACTAAAGCCGTCGAAGCGCAGCTTGAGCGCCTGCCCTATCTGGTCTATGCTACACGTGAAGAGTTGGAAGCAGCCGGCTTTGAGCCAGTGACATTGAAATAAAGAGGGAACTCAGGGAAATGAGCAAGTTCCCCTGAGTTCCGCTAAGTTCTCCTGGCTTTACGCCGCCCGAACCCTGAAACCCCTCAGCCTCAGTGAGTTCGACACCACGAATATCGAGCTAAACGCCATCGCGCCTGCGGCAATGATCGGGTTCAGGAAGCCGGCGGCCGCCACCGGGATCAGGATCACGTTGTAGAAGAACGCCCAGAACAGATTCTGCTTGATCGTCCGCATCGTGCCCTTGCTCAGGGCGATGGCCCGCGGCACACCCCGCAGGTCGCCGCTGATCAACGTCACGTCGGCGGCCTCCATGGCGACGTCGGTGCCCGTCCCAATGGCGATGCCCACGTCGGCCTGGGCCAGGGCCGGGGCGTCGTTGATCCCGTCACCCACCATCGCGACGAGTACGGGCGGACGGCCGTCCGCCCCTTCCTGCAACCGCCTGACGTTGGCCGCCTTGTCCTCAGGTAGCACTTCGGCCAGGATCCGGTCGATGCCGACCTGGCGGGCGATGGCCTCGGCCGTCTTCTGGTTGTCACCAGTGATCATGATCACTTCGATCCTCAGCCGGTGCAACTCGTCGATGGCCTCCTTCGAGCCTTCTTTGACCGTGTCGGCGATGCCGATGACGCCAGCGCCCTGGCCGTCCACGGCCACCATGACCGCTGTCTTGGCTTCCGCCTGCAACCGCTGCACCACCGGCTCCAGCCCATTGAGGGCCACTCCCTGCTCCTGCATCAGCCGCGCCGTGCCAACCAGGACTGCCTGCCCGTCTACCTGAGCGCTGATCCCTCGCCCGGCGATGGCCGCGAATCCTTCAGGCTGCGCCAGTGGTAGCTTTCGCTCCTGGGCCGCCCGCACAATCGCCTCGCCCAGCGGGTGCTCCGATCCGCGTTCTGCGCTCGCCGCCAACCTGAAAATGTCCAAATCCCAAATCCCAAATCCCAAACTCTCATGACCATTTTGGGATTTGGTTATTGGGATTTGGTCATTCACGATGATGTCCGTGACCGCCGGCTGCCCCTGGGTGATTGTTCCTGTCTTGTCCAGGATGACGGCGCGAATTTTGGGCGCGCTCCAGAGCTTCGCTGTTCTTGAACAGGATGCCGTTCTCGGCGCCCTTACCCGTGCCGACCATGATCGCTGTCGGAGTGGCCAGCCCCAGGGCGCACGGGCAGGCGATGACCAGCACCGCCACCATGTTGATCAGCGACCGGGTGAAGCCCGCGCCACCGAAGAGCAGCCAGCCCAGAAACGTCAACGTGGCGATGGCGATGACCGCCGGGACGAACACGCTGGATACCTGGTCTGCCAGACGCTGGATGGGTGCCTTCGACCCCTGCGCCTCCTCGACCAGGCGGATGATCTGGGCCAGCGCCGTGTCCTTCCCAACCTTGGTCGCCTCGAACCGCAACAATCCTTGCTTGTTGACCGTCGCGCCGATGACCTCGTCGCCAGGCTGCTTGTCCACCGGCATGCTCTCGCCGGTGATCATCGACTCGTCCACCGCCGAGCGGCCTTCGACGACGATGCCATCCACCGGGATTTTCTCACCGGGGCGGACGAGGACGATGTCGCCCACGACCACGTCGTCAATCGGGATGTCGATCTCCGCGCCGTTGCGGACAATGCGGGCAGTCTTGGGCGCCAGACCCATCAGCTTCTTGATCGCCTCGCTGGTGCGGCCCTTGGCCCGCGCTTCCAGAAACTTGCCCAGGACGATCAGCGTGACGATCACCGCCGCCGTCTCGAAATAGATGTGCTCCTCGTTCATCCCGCTCAGGCCGACGCTGATCGTCGCCGCCAGGAGCACCGCGACGCTATAGAAATACGCCGCCGATGTGCCCATGGCGATCAGCACGTCCATATTGGCCGCGCCGTTGCGCAGCGCTTTCCAGCCGCCGGTGTAGAATTGCTTGCCAATATAAAACTGCACCGGAGTCGAAAGAGTGAAAAGCACCCAGTCGAACCAGGTGTCGTGGGCCCACATTGGCAAAGCATTGAAATCGCGCAGCATTGCCAGGGCGAACAGCGGCACGGTCAGGATGATGCCGACGGTCAGTAAGTGTTTCTGCCGGGCGATTTCCGCCTCGCGGGCGGCCCGCTCTGCGTCCTGCATCTCCTCCGGCTTCGCCGCCTCGACCACACCGTAGCCAGCGCTCTCGATGGCCTTCTTCAGTTCGATCCGGCCCACCACGCCGGGGATGTACGTGACGGCGGCCTTCTCGCTGGCGAAATTCACGGTAGCGTCCAGCACGCCGTCGGTTCGCTTCAGCGTCCGCTCAATCGTCCGGGCGCAGTTGGTGCACGTCATCCCTGTGATGGGCAGCTCGATCTTCGACTGCGTCACGCCATCCACCAGGCTCGTGATAGGCTAAACCATTTTCTCTTATGGCTGTATGACCGGGTCTCAC
>JBBITV010000183.1:0-3290 GCA_037440585.1 Chloroflexota bacterium | reverse complement strand
CGCCTCCTGCACGCCTTAGCCATGGCTCTTGATCGTCTTCACCAGTTTCTCTTCGGGCACAATCACCGGGTCGAACAAGACCGTCGCCTTCTCGCTGGCGAAGTTCACAGTAACATCCTGGACGCCTTCGGTCCGTTTCAACCCGCGTTCTATCGTGCGCGCGCAGTTGGCGCACGTCATCCCTGTGATGGGCAGGGTTATCTGCTTGTCACTCATGATCTCTTCCGCTCTCGATTTTGGATTTTAGATTTTGGATTTTGGATTTCAGACCTATAATCCAAAATCCAAAATCTGAAATCTAAAATCCTGTGGCCGGATACCCGATCTCATCCAACGCCTTCTCGACCTTCGGCCAGACCTCTGGCGAACTGACCGTGACGGTAACCTGCTTGCGGCCGGGATCTCCATCGACCTTCTGGACGCCGGCCATTGGGCTCAGCTCGCGCTTGATGGTGGCAACGCAGTGGCCGCATGAGATGTCGGGGACGTTGAGGGTTTTGGTTTCCATGGTAAGCTAATCCTCCGTGTGATGGATGTATAGTCCTACGTCAAACGTCAAACGTCAAAGCCGTTCACGTTTGACGTTTGACGTTTGACTTTCACAGCTTATTCGAAGTCTCGAACACGTCCAACAGCTCGCCCAGGACGCGCTCGCGCTCCGACGGTGTCTCGCTGCGGATAGCGGTGGTGACGCATGTCTTCAAGTGGTTATCGAGGAGCAGCGCATTCACTTTGTCCAGAGCACGTTGCACCGCCATCGTCTGCTTGATTACGTCGATGCAATATTGATCCTCTTCCACCATTCGTTCGACGCCGCGAATGTGGCCTTCTATACTCTTCAGGCGAATGAGAATATCTTTGCGCTTGGCTTCGTCCATTACAGTCTGGAATCTCCTGCGATCCGAACAACCCCACCCCCTGGGGAGGGGGTCGGTGTAAATTATACCCCATGTTGAGCCAAACGTCAATACGCCGATGAGCGAGAGCATACCCCGCCATTTGGCGCGTTAGTACCTTTCCAGTGAAATCTTTGCACAAGTAGTTGCATGTATATAACGGTTGTGCTATCATGGGCGCCAGGAAGAGGATAGAGTCTTAGGAGTACGACGATGACCAACCATGATGCCGATCACCCATTCCATCAGGTGCGCCGACGCGACCGTGCGATTGAGGTTGTCATCACTCTGTTGGTAGGTATAGCATGGGCGTTGTCGGCGTGCGGGGCGGGCAGCCAGCCAGTAGCCGATTCCAGCCAGCTCGTGGTCACGGGCGTGGTGCGCCCGGCGACTGAAGCCCGGGGTGCGGACCGGCTGGTCGTCGTCTTCCTCGATGCGCGTGAAGTGGGCCGGTCGGCGGCGCGGTGTGAGCCGTCAGGATGTCCGTTCCGTATAGTCGTCCCAAACACCTATGGTCTGACAGGTCAGGGCAGAGAGCCGGGCGGTGCCGTCCGAATGGATGTGGGGGTCATTGGTGAAGAGGAGTCTCGCACCTTTGATGCGCCAGCGCTCCCAACCGAGCGCGGCCGGTCGCGCCACGTATACGCGGCCTATGCTCTCGCCGGACCCGTTGAGCAATTGCCCCCCGAATTCCTCTCTGGCCGCCTCGGCATGTTGCCCGGACCCAGCGTCATCGTGATCACCTCGGCTCGCCCTGACTCGCAGGCACAAGACCAATCGGGTCTACTCAAGATTGTCATCGTGGCCGGGACCTTACTGGCGTTCCTGGCGTGTCTCACTACTACTGCAGGGGTGGCGGGTGGCGCCGTTCTTATTATCTGGGCGCGTCAGCGCCGGCCGGTGGGGTGAGGGATACATCTCTGGCGTGATCCTCAGTCCCACCCTTGTTGCCGCCTGAGGCCGAAGCTGGCTCATTCAGCTCATATTTGATCAAGAGATTCTGAAAGTCTTTGCTGTAAAACAACTTGATGTTGACGTCGGGGTACAATTCGCGGAGGCGGCGCAGCTTGCGGTTCTTTTTGGTGACCAGGCGTTGGTTGAGGGTGGTCAGCTCAACATACAGGTCAACGTCCGGCAAGTAGAAATCCGGGGTAAAAGCTTCGACAACGTGGCCGTCCTTATCCCAGCGCAACGGAAACGTCCGGGGCTCGTATTGCCAGTTGACCTGGTAAAAATCCAGAATGCGAGCGAATTCCGCCTCGCTGGGATGCGCAAAATGTGGCCCGTTGGTGCTCGCACCACTAGCGGCTTTATTTCGTTTGTTCCTTTGACTCATTCATCTCCTCGGCGCGCCAGGCTGGATGTGCAAAGATCTCATCTGGATGAATGGCACGCCTCGTTTCAGTAGTATGATAGCACAAAAGTTTGACCCGCGCAACGGGTTGGACTATAATGCATTTGTAAATCCTTTGCACAGAGTTGATTGACGTTTCATGAAAGGACTGGCACGTTTCGAAGAGTTCGCCGAGCGGATGGTCGAGGGATCCTTCGCCCGGCTACTCGGCAGCCGTTTGCAGCCGGTTGAGATTGCCAAGCGGCTGGCCCGGGTTATGGACGACCGGCAGACCATCGCGGCGGGCAAGGTGCTCGTTCCCAATCGCTACCAGGTATTCCTCCACCCGGATACCCTGGCTGAGTTCGTATCATTTCAGGCTGCCCTGGAAGAGGAACTCGCGACCTACCTTGCAGAGACGGCGCAGCGACGGCAGTTTGCCTACATCGGCGTCCCGCGCGTGAGCCTCCGCTCCGATCCAGCAGTGAAACCTAACGCCGTCCAGATCGAGGCGCACATCACCGATCTGACTGGCACAAACATTGAGGGATCGGCACAACTGAACCAGGTGACGCAGGAGCTCCGCCTGCACGACATCCGGGCCGCCACCCCAGTCGAACCCTTCACCCTGGTGCTGGACGATCGTGTGCTCACCCTGGCCCAGCCACGCATCACCCTCGGCCGGAGTCTGGACAACGACATCATCCTCGATGATCCCAGCGTCTCGCGGCGACATGCAGTTCTGGTGTACCAGCATGGCCACTATACATTACGCGACCTGAACAGCACCCATGGCACCCAAGTCAATGGCCAATCCATTCGCGAAGCGGTCTTGAACGACGGCGACCGGATCACGATTGCGGCCGCTAACCTGCTTTTCCAGCGTGATCCACGCTCGAAACCCCGCATTGCACCATGACCAATGATTTGGGCCCAGTCGTTATGGCGCTGCGCATCGTTCTTATCCTCACCTTGTATGGCTTCCTGCTGGCGGTGGTCGCGGTCGTATGGCGCGAGCTCCAGATTGCCGGGCAGCAGGCCGAGCAACTGCGACGTCCCCT
>JBBITV010000182.1:0-7487 GCA_037440585.1 Chloroflexota bacterium | reverse complement strand
CGCCCGCCTTGATCGCCTGGTAAGCCTCGAAGGCCTTGACCTCGGGTGACGTCGCACCCAGCGGGAAGCCAACCACAGTGCAGACCTTGACCGGCGAACCCTTGAGCAATTGCGCCGCCAGCCGCACCCAGGTCGGGTTGACGCACACGCTGGCGAAGTTGAAGCGGCGCGCCTCGGCGCATAACTGGGTAATCTGGTCCTGCGTGGCTTCGGGCTTGAGCAGAGTGTGGTCGATGAGCCGGGCCAGGTTCGGGGCGATGTTGGTCACGCCAACGCTGGCGGTGATGCGGTTGGCGCCCGCTTCCACTACCTGCTGCACCCTCGACTGGCAGGCGACAACACAATGCGTCCCCTCCTGGCACCCACCGGCGGCACAATCGGGCGGCGGCCCCCCCTGGAACTGGCGCATCACCTCGCTCGTAATCTGTTCGACAAGCTGCTGCGTGTCTGTGGTTTTCATCCTCATCCTGTGCAACAGGGCAAGATTTCCCCACGGACAGAAGGGACCGCGGACGGAATCCTTTATTTCTTCTTGTCCGTGATCCTTTCCGTCCGTGGGAGATTTATCACGTCTTGCGGAGGAAGCGTTGCTCAGTCTTCATGATCTTTTCAACTCGCCGCGCGTGACGCCCTCCGCCAAACTCCGTTGTCAGCCATAGCTCGACAATTTGTCGCGCCAGGCCAGGCCCGATGAGCTGACCGCCGAGGGTCAATACATTGGCGTCATTGTGCTCCCGGCTGTTGCGCGCCGACGAGAGGTCATAGCACAGCGCCGCGCGCACGCCCGGCACCTTGTTCGCGACCATACACGAGCCGATCCCCGCGCCGTCTATGATGATCCCCCGCCAACACTCGCCATCCGAAACCAGCCTGGCGACGGCATAGGCGATGTCGGGATAGTCGACGGCCTCAGGGCTGTAAGTGCCGCAGTCTTTGATGGCATAACCCTGCTCGGTCAGGAAAGTCTTGAGGTCCTCTTTGAGAGAAAATCCGCCATGATCAGCGCCGAGGGCAATAAGACGCGCTGGAGGCGTGGCCGTGACCGGGGAATCAGCTAGGCCACGCTGGGCTTCTTCCAATACGCGTCGCACGATCTGTTCGAGTTCGTCTTGGCGGAACAAAAAAGGGGTCTCCGTTCAGCATTATTGTCAGACGGAGCGTAACATGCCTCACGTTTCACGGAGGTCACCTAGTTCGTAGAAGCGAAAGACCTGGGTGTTTCGATTAGGCCCCAATACTTGGGCGGCCAATAGGAAATCCAGGCCTTGCCGATGATGTCCTTTTTAGGGAGCGGTCCCCAAGTGTGGGAGTCGCTGGAGTTGTTGCGATTATCGCCCAGGACGAAGTACTGGTCCGGGGGGATGACCTGTGGCCCCCAATTGTAGTTACCCAGCGTGTTCAGGTAAGGCTCATCCATGGCTTGGTCGTTGATGAAGACCCTGCCCGAACGTATTTCGACCTTCTCGCCCGGAAGGCCGACCACTCGCTTGATGAAGTCCCGATCCCGAGAGCGTGGATACTCAAACACAATGATGTCGCCCCGCTGTGGCGGGTGTAGCCAGTTGTAAACGAATTTGTTAACAATCAGGTACTGGCCGGCATGGAGGTTAGGCTCCATGCTGTAACCTTCGATACGAAAATTCTGAACGACGGTGCGGATCAGTAAGAAAATGACAAGGGTGAGAACGAGGGTCTCGACGATCTCACGGCCCAGTTTGAGAACCGTGGTCCAGCGAGATTTGGTCAGGACCGCCGCTGCCTCGGCAGACTGGCATCCGTCGCGGCTGGCTGCTCCCATCCCTTCCCATCGGTCCGGAGGCCAGGCCATGCCCTCGGACTCAAGTTGATCGAGATACCAGGTTGTGTAGCGTTGCTCCAAAGATTGCCTCCTGAGTGGGGAAGCCCTAACTGGGGCTATTATAATACAAGTCGGCGGCGTAAGCAAGTTTCTTTAGCGAAAACGTGAGCGGAGGATCTCCCGATGCATGATCAGCTACTCTCCACATCTACCTTTCTGACAACTTTTCTCGGGCTTGTGCTGGCGCTGTGGCTGGGCCTGTACGTGATCACGCGTAGCCCGCGTAGCCTGGTGACGTGGCTAGCTGCCTGCACTCTCCTGTCCCTGGCCGGGTTCTTCCTGGATACACTGCTCGTTGTTAACGGCGCAATGGAGCCGGCACGGTTACTCGGTTTGGGCTGGATCATGTTGCCGGCCGTCCCTGCCTGGTACCACCTGACGGTGCTGCTGCTCCCCGAGCCACTGGTTCGAGTGCGCCGGCCCCTGGTGGCGGCACTGTACGTAATTGCGGTCGCGCTCATTGGGCTCGACGTGGCCTTCTCCTGGATCCTGGCCGGCCCAAGTGGAGAGCCCGGCATCCTCGCCAACGCCCAGCGCACCGGCCTGGCTTTCCCGCTCTTCGCCCTGTGCCTGGTCGGCGGGCTGGGCCTATGCCTGGACAACCTGAGGCGCGCCCGCGAGGCAACCGTGCGTCGAGCTATACGCGTGGACGTGACGCTCCTCCTTGGGGCGGCTGCGCTGGCGATGGGCGGCAGCGCCTATGGAGCCATTGCCACCGGCCTTGGCCTGCCAGCGCCGATCCTGCCCATCGATCTCAGCCTGTTGGTGGCGGTTGTTCTTTTCGGCTGCGGGATTGTACGCTACAACGCCCTGGCCGAGGGGCGCGCTATCCGTGTGGATTTCATGTATTCCTTGCTCACCGTCAGCCTGGTGACTGCTGGCTATCTGGTGGCCGCCTGGTTTTCCTCTCATATTTTCAACGTGCCGTTCATCGCCTACGTCTTTGTGCCCGTTCTCGCCGTCGTGTCACACGCTATGTTCGACTGCGTTGGGATCGTCCTGGACCAGCTTTTCTACCGGCGCCAGACGCGGGTGCTGCGTGCAAGCTTGCGTGCCCTGGCTTACGAAGCGGGCACCAGTCCAGAACTCCGCTCCCGACTGCGCGTCGTGCTGGCTTCTGTGTGCCAGTCCCTGGATTTGAGTCAGGGTCTTATTGCCTTGAAAGCCTACGCGGACTTCACAGTTGAGGTTGCCTACCGGACCGGGTGGATTGGAGCGGTGATCCCTGGGAATATTCTCTCTGCTCAGCAGACGAAGCGCCTGCCGCTCGAGGAGCACGTCGTTTGCCTGGCTGATATGGTGCTCTGCGAGCCGCGGGTCCACGATCGTAACCAGGTGGGGGCGATTGGGGTGGGGGCGAAGACTGACGGTGGCACGTACTATTCCAACGACGAACTCGAGTTTCTAGCGGAGATCGCTGAGCGCCTGACCCTGGTGATTTATCGAATGAAGAGCCAGGCCGAAGCAGCGGAAACGATCAACACACTGGTGGCCGAATTCAGGATGCAGGAGCGGGAGCTGCAACGGCTTGTTCACGAAATGCTAGCGCCGCGCAAGACTCTCGAACCACCGCCGCGTGACGGCATGGTGGAAAGTGAATTTGTCAACCTGGTCGAAGACGCATTGCGCCACCTATACGACTTTACCTATCTGGGTGAGCACAGCCTCTCACGCCTGGCTGTGGTCGAGCGACTGCTTTCGATTCAGGGTGGCTACGTGACTGTATTGGATCGAGGCCAGGCGGTTAAAGAGATCCTGGTAGACGCTGTTGACCAGCTTCGTCCGGCGGGTCCAATACCCGCCAGGTCTTCAGCCACACCGCCGCCCCGTGAGTGGCATCCCTATCTGATCGTGCAGCGGTTATTCTTCGAGGGCGAAACGCACCAGGAGATTATGGCCTGGCTCTACATCAACGAGTCCACATTCAACCATACGTACCGCCAGGCAGTGCGAGGCGTTGCTAAAGCGCTGGAGGAGGCAGACCTGGCGGCGCAGTCCGTGCCTGCCGGGGTGCTGGCTGGCTAAATCAGAACCCCATTCTTTCAAAGAAAGCGGGTTTCTGCATTCCCGGGTGGAAGAAAGCTCAAAAATGTGTTAAAATATAACCTACAGCCGGGTTGAATCGTGTTCTGGGGAGGTGTGGGAGTATGGACTGTCCAACTTGCGGAACGGCCTGCGATCTCGAGGACAATTTCTGCGGTCATTGTGGTGCCAGCCTGCCGGGTGCGCGGCTACCGATGGTTATCCAGCGCCCGGGGCTGCCGGTGCCGTGGCACGAAGTGCGCCGTGGCCTGGTGCGGGCGACGGCGGCTCTAGTCGTCGGCACCGCCATCGAATTGATGCGCCGCCAGGTGCGACGCCACGTGTCACCCGCTGCCCTGGCCGACCGGGTCGAGGGGCTGGTGGCGCGACGCCGGGCACAGCCCGCCACCAGCTTGCAATCTTCGACCTCGCTCCGGGTCCCCATCCGCGTCGCCTCTAAAGAGCCTATGGCCCCGGACGCGCGGGGTGACGACGTCGATGATGCGCGTTCGCGCAGCACAAACACCGGGTCAAGCAATCAATTATGGCTGCACGAACGCGCGTCAGAGATGACCATTGTGGGGTCCTACTTTTTCCAGCGTATACGGGTTCGTCGTTAAGCGATGGTTGTCGGAACCTGTACCATCGACTTGCGCTTGCCGGCAAACGGTTCGCTGAAAGACAAGCGCCGCGTCCTTAGGTCGCTCATCGCCAAAGTCCACCATCAATTCAATGTTGCCATCGCCGAAGTGGACGGTCACGACAGTTGGCGGGTGGCCACCCTCGGCATCGCTTGTGTGTCCACTCAAGCTGAGCACGCCCACCAGGTTCTGGAACGGGTGGTCAACTGGATCGAGCGTGAGCGGCTGGACGTGGAACTGGTTGACTACCAGATCGAAATCCTCTGAAATCTAACCGGATAACTGCTCGTGCCAAATCTGAACCATTATGCCTTGCGCTATTTTCTGAATCCTAGCAGCCGCAGCCCATTGCTGACGACGACCAGTGTGCTCCCTTCATGGCCGACCACCCCGATGGGCAAGGGCAGGTGGCCCAGCAGCGTCGACAAGATGAGTGTGAGGATGACCAGCACGGCGAAGCCCAGGTTTTGGCGGACGATCCTACGTGCCTTTCGGCTCAGGGCGATGGCATGCGGCAGCCTGGCCAGGTCGTCGGCCATTAAGACGACGTCGGCTGTTTCCAGGGCTACGTCCGTGCCCGCCGCACCCATCGCAATGCCGACGGTCGCCGTCGCCAGAGCCGGCGCATCGTTGACTCCGTCCCCGACTACGGCGACCTTGCCGTACCGCGCCGCCAGCTCCTTGACGATTCGCACCTTGTCCTCCGGCAGCAGCTCGGTGTGAACCTCGTCGATGCCCAATTGGGTGGCGATGGCTTGCGCCACGCGCGGATTGTCGCCTGTCAGAATCGCGATCTTATCGATGCCCAGGTGCCGTAGCTCGGCCACGACCTGGTGGGCGGTCGGCCGCACCCGATCGGCGACGGCGATGACCCCCTGGGCATGGCCGTTGTTGACGATCATCGTCGTCTTGCCTGCCCTCTCCAGGCCCGCCACCCGATCCGCCAGGTCCATTGCCAGCGTTTCGCCGCGCTCGGCGAACAGCCGCTCGTTCCCGATCGAGACAGTGTAGCCATTCAGACGCGCGTGCACGCCCAGCCCAGGCATGGCCTTCACCTCGGTGGCCTCTTCGAGGCTGAGACCCCGTTCCCAGGCAGCCTTCACGACGGCGGCCGCCAGCGGATGCTCGGACCGCTGCTCGACGGATGCCGCCATGCGCAACAGCTCATCTGGCGTGCAACAACCGTCCAGCGGGATGACGTCGATCACCTCCGGCTTGCCTGCGGTCAGCGTGCCGGTTTTGTCGAAGGCAATGACCCGGACGTCGGCCAGGTTCTCCAAATAGGCGCCCCCCTTGAACAGGATGCCATGCCGCGCCGCGTTGGCGATGGCTGACAGAATCGACGCCGGCGTCGAGATCACAAGAGCGCACGGCGACGCCACCACCAGCAAGGTCATCGCCCGGTATAACGCCTCACGGAATGGCCAGCCCAGGAGCAGCGTCGGCACCAGCATCATCAAGAGCGACCCGGCGATGATGCCGAAGGCATACCGGTCGCCGAAAGTATCGATGAGTCGCTGGGTCGGTGCGCGCTCGCTCTGGGCCTCGGCCACGAGCTTGATGATCCTGGCCAGCGTCGTCTCGCTGGCCAGGCGGGTCACCCGTATCTCGAGCGCGCCTTGTTGGTTGACAGTCCCCGCGTACACCGGGTCGCCGACGCGTTTGGCCACTGGGAGCGATTCACCTGTGATTGGTGACTGATCCACAGATGACTCACCCGCTGCGACCGTGCCATCGGTCGGGATGCGCTCGCCCGGCTTGACCAGGACGATGTCGCCGCGCCGAAGCTGCTCGACGGGGACGAGCATCTCCCACCCGTCGCGCCGGACGAGGGCGGTGTCCGGCCGCAACTGCATCAGCGCCCGGATCGCCCGCTGCGTGCGGCCCATGGCGTACTCTTCAAGGGTGCCGCTCAAAGAGAAGAGGAAAAGCAGGATCGCGCCCTCCGGCCATTCACCAATGGCCGCCGCACCCAGGGCTGCGACCACCATCAACACGTTCACGTCCAGCGTCCGCTTGCGCAGTGCCTGGAGCCCCTCGATCGCCCCGAACCACCCGCCAGCCGCGTACGACACCGCATACAAGCTCAACTGGATTGCAAGGGGCAGCCCGAGCCAGCCGGCCAGCCAGCCCAGAGCCAGGAAAGCCAGCGACAGCGCCGTCAGGATCGCCATCTGCCGGCCCTGGCCTGTCTGCTCATCGCCCGGGTGCGGCTTGTAAGCCGGGGCCTGGATCCGCTGCTCGACCTGCCCCAGACGGGCGGCCGGTCGCGCGAGGGTTACCGCCATCTGTGTCGCGTCTCCACCGGGCAATGGGTGCGGCATCGTCGCCGGGGAACCGGCGGGCTGCCGCAGCGCCAGGGCACACGTTTGACATATTGGCCCGGCCGGGTTGCCGGCGCACCGCTCGAATTGCTGGCCCAAAGCCTGTCCAACCCGTTCGGCAAGCTGGCTGGCCTGGTTCAGAGAAATCCTCTCCGGGTCAAACCGGAGCGTGAGCAGGTTCGCTGGACGGTCAACGACGGCTGCGACGATGCCTTGCGCGCCCTGGACCGAATTCAACAACGCCTCGGCGCAGGATGGGGTGTTGTCCTGTTCCGGAGTTCGGCTGAGCTCCACTTTACTCATCTCCACCCTCCACCTGGCACGCCGGGCACATCCCATAATACTCAACCCGAGCGCCGTGGATGCTGAATCCGGAGCGACTGTTCACCTGGCCGTGCAATTGCTCGACCGCCGGATCATGAAAGTCCTGGATGCGCCCGCAGCGAGTGCAAACCAGGTTCACATGAGGCTCCGGGTTAGCCTCATAGCGATTGCCGTCCCCCAGGCCGGTCGGGGTGATCTTACCCATCTCTTTGAGGAGTTCCAGGGTCTTGTAGACCGTCGCCAGACCCAGCATCGGGTATTGGGGCTTGAGCTGTTCGTAAATTTCGTAGGCACTGAGGTGCTTGTCGCTCTCGGCCA
>JBBITV010000181.1:0-7554 GCA_037440585.1 Chloroflexota bacterium | reverse complement strand
ACCTCCGCCCCGGTGACCGCGTTTTGGATGTAGGTACTGGCTCGGGGATCCTGGCTATCGCAGCGGCGCAACTAGGGGCTGTGGCCGTGCGGGGTGTGGATATCGATCCGGTGGCCGTGCGCGTTGCCCTGGAGAACGCAGCCGCCAACAGCGTCGAGAGCGTGGTGCAGATCGATGTTGGCTCGGTGGAGCCAGGGCTCGGCCAGTTCGATGTGGTGGTCGCGAATATTCTGGCCCACGTCATTGTCGAGCTGACCAGCGATCTGATCGCGTGCCTGGCGCCGGGTGGCCGGCTCATTGCCGGGGGCATCCTGGTAGACCACGAGGTGATGGTGGTGGAACGCTGGCACGCGGCCGGATTGGTTGTCGTAGAGCGCCGCCAGCAACAGGACTGGGTCACTTTGGTCGCCCAGAAACCATTCAGCCATCAGCCATCAGCCATCAGCTAATGTCTTATGGAAATCGACCTCTGCATCAGCCTTAACTATCCCTACGATCAGGATGCTGCCTACGCGCTGGACACGTTCGCCGCCCAACTCGGCCTGCGCACCTACATCGTCCACGACGACCTGGTCTCAGCTCTGCTGGAGCGGTTGGTACACGGTGAAATGCAGGTGCGCGTGCTATTTGACCGCGCCAGCGATAACGATTCGCGCTTCCTTGCCTTCGCCGAAACGGCCAAGCGACACGGGGCCTTCGTGATTAACGATCCCCAGGCTGTGTTCCGCTCGGGTGACAAAGGGCACGTCTTCGTCGGGCTGTGTGAGTTGGGAATCGACTTCCCGAAAACAGTGCTGTTGCCACCCTGGAGCGCCGTTGCCAATATCCAGCTCGACGTTAGGCGCCTGGGTGATCTGCTCGGCCGCCCGCTGGTCGCCAAGCCAGCCCGGGGTGGAGGCGGCGAAGGCGTGTGCACCCAGATCGAAACGACCGATCAGATCGCAGACCTGCGCAGCCGGTTCCCAGATGACTGGTACTTGCTGCAGGAACGCATCATCCCCGCCTGGCTCGGACCCGATAGAGCCTGGTTCCGGACCTTTGTCATCGGCCGGGGGCGTCAACTCCAGGTCATCCCAACCCTATGGAACTGCACCACCCACGCATATCAGGTCTTCCCCGCCGACTTACCGGCCATCGCCACGCGCCTGGAATCCCTCGCCCAGGCAATCCAGAAGGTGACTGGCCTCTTTTTCTTCTCTTTCGAAGCCGCACTCACCGTCGAGGACCGGCTGGTCGTCATCGATCCTAATAACGACCAGCCGGATTTGCGCAACCAGTATCATGCCCCAACCGGCATCCCCGTGGCGATCTGGAATCGCGTCTTGAGCGCCATTGCGGAGTATTGCCAGGTGCTTACCCTCGCAGAGGGTTCGTAGTGTTCCTTAATCTCCCCACTTTGTAATGTCCAGCAAAGTGTGCTACAATCTGCCCCGTCCAATCAGGCGCAGGCACAACGGCCCTCTTCACCCTGGAGACGGAGGTTTGAGATGAGCAATACTATACAAACCTTTCACCTTACGTCCACTAATCTGGAACTGGTCGACGTGCCAGGCAGCACCCTCGACCAGGTTTCGCTGCATCTACCCCAGGGAACTTACACAACCTTTCGCACGTACAACCGCGACAAGTTCTTGCGCCTGGAGGGGCATCTTGCGCGTCTGGAGGAATCAGCGCGACTGGTCGGGCATGAATGCAGCCTGGACCACGACCGCATCCGGCGCGGGATCGCCGCAGCCCTCGCGCGGACTGGTTTCCCGGAATCCCGCTTCCGGCTGACGACCGGGCTTAATTGCCAGCCCGAACTTTTCATCACCGTCGAGCAATTTGAACTGTTGCCCGCAAGTGTGTACGACGACGGAGTGGCCACCGCGACAATAGTGATGGCGCGCGACCGGCCCCGGGCCAAGGTCACCACGTTCATCGGGCCGTCGCGCGAGATCCAGCGCAGTGCACCAGGAATATTCGAGGTCTTGATGGTTAGCCCGGACGGGACATTCCTGGAGGGATTCAGCAGCAACTTCTTCGCGGTCCGGGATGGCATCCTGTACACAGCCGAAGAAGGGGTGTTGCCTGGCATTACCCGCTCGCTGGTGCTGGAAGTCGCCGCGCCAATGTTGCCCGTGCGCCTGGAGCCGGTGCGCTACCAGGAAATCCCTGTGCTGAGCGAAGCTTTGCTCACAAGCTCATCGCGGGAAGTTGTGCCGGTCGTGACGATCGACGGCCAGTTGGTGGGCGATGGGCGGCCGGGGCCGGTGGCGCGAGAACTTCTGCGCCGCTACCGTGACCGCGTTCGTCAGGAGACTCGACCAGCCTTGTAACGGACCGAAGTCTCGAGTTTCGGGTTTCGCATTTGGTGTTCTTACTCGAAACCCGAAACTCGAAACCAAAAACTAAAGGGGGCAGGGACATGAACCGATTGTCTATTCTCGTCTCGGTTAGTATTGCGGTAACGCTGGTCCTGGGGGGCTGCACGGCTGACGCGCCGCCGGGAACTCCCATCGTCCTCGTCAGTCCAGCACCAGCGACACAGATCTCGCCACCTTCCCCGACGACTGTCCCGCCGACCGTAGCGCCGTCGCCCACACCATCCACCGCCGCAAGCCCCACCTTCAGTCCATCCATCGCCCCCAGCCCGTCAACCGGTGCTTCACCGCTACCCAGCCCCGGTCCGACTAGTCGGGCGACAGCATTGGCAACGGCCACCAAACCACGGCCAACGACGTCGACGCCAGCGAGTGCAGCACAGGGTGGCGCTTGTGGCTCGCGAACGGCTGGCGCGCTGACTGCCGACGCGGCCCCCGGACATGTCGGCGAGGTCCAGACCGTGGAGTTCCAGGTCGTCAGCACCAAGAACACTGGTAAGGTCGTCTATCTGAATTCCCACGAGCCGTACCAGGGCCACTTCTACGTAGCCATCTTCCCCGATCGCTGGGGCGAATTCCCACAGCCGCCCGAGGTTTACTTCAAGGATCGCTGTGTCGCGGTGCGTGGCCGGGTCGAGCTGTATCGGGGCACCCCGCAAATTGTACTACAATCTGCGCGCGATATTCGCATCATTCCGTAGACGGGACGTTATCCTAAACGGCGGGTTCGCCACTCGCCCTATTAGACGGAGGTGCGCCTGCGGACGCTGCAGATTTTGACCTCAACCCCCTCAAATGCTATAATCGCCCCTGCTGCCATCGTCGCCAGCTACATCCAACCTACGACAATCCTACGACAATAGGACTCGAAACGACTATGGCAACGGTTAAACCCTTCCGGGGCATCCGCTACAACCCCATCCACTTCCCCGACCTCAGCGTCGTCGTCGCCCAGCCCTACGACAAAGTCAGCGACGACCTTCAGGAAGCGTACTACGACCTCAGCCCCTACAACGTCGTCCGCATCGACCGGGGTAAGGAGCTGCCTGGAGACGTGCCGGATCGGCTGGACGGCCCCAATGTTTACCTTCGTGCTCGCGCTTACTACACCCACTGGCTCGCCAGCGGGATACTGGTCCGCGAGCCACAACCGGCGTTTTACGTCTATCACCAAACTTTCAAGGTCGACGGTGTGCCGCGCCTGAGAAAGGGCTTGATCGCCGCCTTCGAGCTGGCCGAATTCGCAGATGGCGTCGTCCGGCCCCACGAATACACCCACGCCGGGCCCAAGATTGACCGGCTCCGGCTGCTCAGAACCAACCACGTCTACTTCGGGCAGATTTTCATGCTCTACCCTGACCCGCAGAACCGGGTGAACGCCATCCTGGACGATGCCATCGCCGGACAGGAGCCCGCTATCGACGTCGTCGAACTCTTCGAGCAGGACGTGCGCCAACAGGTATGGGTCGTGACCCGCCCGGATGCCATCCGCGCAGTGCAGGCTGAGCTGGCCCCCAGGCACAATTTCATCATCGCTGACGGGCACCACCGCTACGAGACCGGGCTCAGCTTCCGCCGCGAAATGCAGTGCCAGTACCCGGACGCGCCGCCCGACGCTGCCTTCTATTACTGCCTGGTTACCCTCGTCAGCATGAACGATCCCGGCCTGGTCATCCTGCCAACCCATCGCGAGATTTTTGACTACCCGAATGTTACTCCCAGGCAGGTCCTGGAGCGCGCCGCCGACTACTTTGAGATCATCGCGACACCTGACCGCCCACAATGTTTCAAGCTCATGCAAACGCACGCCACCCGGCACGCTTTTGGCTTCTATGCCGGCGGCCAATATTACGTGCTGATCCTCAGGGACCCCAACGTGGTCGATACGTTTGTCGTCGAGGATCGTTCGCCTGCCTGGAAAGCCCTCGACGTGAGCATTTTGCATAAGGTCCTGCTGGAACATGTCACCGGTTTGCCGCCTGAGGCTGTCGACCGGGCGAGCCACGTGCGCTACCACCGCGACGCCCAGGCCGCCGTCGATAACGTCGACGCTGGCCGTGGCAACTTCGCCTTCTTCATCAACCCTGCCCGCATGGACCAGGTGCAAGCCGTGGCCGAGCGTGGCGAGAAGATGCCCCAGAAAAGCACCGATTTCTACCCGAAGGTTATCTCGGGGTTGGTGATGATGTCGGTGGAGCCGGGGGAACGGATAGTGTAAGGAATTCGGGGGAACGCTGAGTTCCCTCAGTTCCTTCAGTTTCTTCTGGAAAAGGAGTGCCCAACCATGTCTGGTCCTCGTGAAGTGCCAATCATTCAGTTTGGTGCCGGCGGCGTGGGCCGCGAGCTCCTGCGCCAGGTGCTGGAAACGCGCGACATGGTCGTCCAGCGGACTGGCCTGAGACTGCGCTACATCGGCCTTGTCGAGTGGAAAAGCTACGTCGTAGACCCCAATGGTTTGCCGGATAGCGCTCTGCAAGCGGTGCTGACCCTCCCGCGCGGCGATCCCCACCTGAGCGGGCTACCGGGCGTCCTGCCCAAGTCGGGCGACGGCGCAGACGTGGCGTTCCTCGATCGCCTGCACCAACAGGGTGTGCGCGGCGCCATCGTCGTCGACGTGACGGCGGCCCATGGCATGGAGCAGCCCCTGCTGCACGCGATTGCATTGGGCTACGGTGCCGTCCTCTCCAACAAGCGCCCCCTCGCGGCCTCGCTGGAAGCCTTTCGCGCCCTGGAAGCCAGCGGCCGGCTGCGCCACGAGTGCACGGTCGGCGCGGCGCTCCCGGTCATCTCCACCCTACGCACCCTATTGGACACCGGTGATCAAATCCTTTCTATAGAAGGCTGCTTCAGCGGCACCCTGGGCTACCTGGCCAGCGCCCTGGAAGACGGCGTCCCGTTCTTTGCTGCCCTGGCCGAAGCGAAACGGCGCGGATACACCGAACCCGATCCACGCGAGGACCTGGGCGGCGTCGACGTGGCGCGTAAAGCCTTGATCCTGGGGCGTATGCTCGGCTGGCCGCTCAACTTCGAGGACATCGTCCTGGAAGGCTTGTACCCGGCGCGCATGGACGCTCTCACCGTCGACGACTTCATGCAGGCGGCATCCGAGTTGGATGCAGACTACGCCCAGCGCGCCCGCGACGCCCAAAGTCGTGGGATGACGCTGCGCTACGTTGCCGAATTGCGCGACGGCCGCTGCCAGGTTGGCTTGCGTGAAGTGCCACGCCAGAGCCTGATGGGCTCCCTGCGTGGCACCGACAACATCGTCGTCTTCCGCACGCGGCGCTATGGCGAGAGCCAGCTCGTCGTCGCCGGGCCGGGGGCGGGGATCGAGGTCACCGCCGAAGGTGTCCTGGGGGATATCTTGGACCTGGCGCGGGAAATGGTGTATAATTGCACTTGAATCAGGCTGTCGGCGATGAACAGGTGAAAAATAGATGTTAACGATGCGCTATTCTATGACCCCGTCACCCTGGCTGGCGGTACCGCCGGTTATCGCAGCGTCCAGGTCCTATCCCCCGGTGAAACCATCGCGCCGCTGCACTTTCCGGAGTGCGCACTCCGCGTCGAGGCCATGATCCCTGGGCTTGAGGTGTAGCAGCGCCTGGCGTACATTACTCTGCCCACTCGCCTGAGCATCCGGAGTGACTTTAGTCGCTGCTACAAACTAGAAACCAGGAGGACGAGTGAGCAACGATTATCGCTTCATCAAGGCCTGCCGGCGTGAGCAAGTTGATTGTACCCCGGTGTGGTTCATGCGCCAGGCCGGGCGCTACATGGCGGAATACCGGCGCATTCGGGAGAAATATTCCTTCCTGAGCATGTGCAGGACGCCAGAACTGGCGGCCGAAGTCACCCTCCAACCCCTGGACCGCCTCGGCGTCGACGCCGCGATCATTTTCGCCGACATCCTCCTCCCCCTCGAACCGATGGGTATCGACCTGGAGTTCGCCGCAGACGAGGGGCCGGTGATCCATACCACGGTGCACGACCAGGCGGCGGTCGACGCGCTCCGCGTCATCGAGCCCGAAGAGGAATTGCCCTTCGTCATGGAAGCGATCCGGATCGTGCGGCGCACTCTGGACGGGAAATTGCCCCTCATCGGGTTTTCAGGTGCGCCCTTTACCCTGGCCAGCTACATTATCGAGGGCGGGCACTCGCGGACTTACATCACCACCAAGGCGCTCATGTACCACGCGCCGCAAGTGTGGCACCGGCTGATGGAGAAACTGGCCGAGGTCGTGGCGCGTTACCTGCGAGCTCAGATCCGGGCCGGTGCCCAGGTGGTGCAGCTTTTTGATAGTTGGGTTGGTTGCCTGACGCCGAACGATTACCGGGAATACGTCATGCCCCATTCCTGGCACGTCCTTGCCTCCCTGAAAGACCTGGGCGTGCCTGTCATCCACTTCGGCACTGACACAGCCGGATTGTTGGAACTGATGCGCGAGGCTGGCGGCGACGTGATCGGCGTGGACTGGCGCATCCAGCTCGACGACGCCTGGGGACGGCTGGGCGGTGGCGTCGCGATCCAAGGCAACCTGGATCCGGTGGCCCTGTTCGCGCCCATCCCCGAGATCGAGAAGCGCGTAGCGGACATCCTCCGCCGCGCCGGTGGCCGGCCTGGTCACATCTTCAATCTCGGCCACGGCATTCTGCCTAAAACGCCTGTGGAGCACGTTCAGGCAACGGTGGAAATGGTACATAAGCTGAGTCGGCTGAGGAACTACAAACCTTGAGACAAGCACAGCTTATTGGTGTTATGTTAATGGCCTATGGCGGGCCTGACTCCCTCGATGACGTCGAGCCCTACCTGGCCGATATCACGAGCGGACGCAAGCTCCCCCCACAATTGATCGAGGACATCCGCGAGCGTTACCGTCTCATCGGGGGCAAATCACCCCTATTAGAGATCACCCGGCAACAAGCCAGTGCCCTGGAGCAGGTCCTGAATACGAGCAGTCCGTACCCTGAGACAGTCGAATTTCGGGCCTATGTCGGGATGCGACACTGGCACCCGTACATCAAAGACACCTTCCGCCAGGTCCTGGCCGACGGTGTGGATCGCCTGGTCGGGATTGCCATGGCGCCCCAATACTCAGCCATGAGCGTTGGCGCGTACATCAAGAAATTGCAAGATGCCCAGGCGGAGCTGGACGGCCAATTGAGAATTAGTTATGTCGAGAGCTGGATC
>JBBITV010000180.1:0-7564 GCA_037440585.1 Chloroflexota bacterium | reverse complement strand
TGAAGGGGTGACAAAGCATGCCCTGAACAAAGTGAATGGGTGAATTATGCGCTACTGCGTTGTTTTATTTTTGATTAAGCACGCTGCGAACTGCCCCTTCCAACGGTTCGCGCGGCATCTCGCCGACCGACTGCCATTTCACATTGCCATCCGGCCCCAGGATCACAAACCCCGGGTGGCCGCGCACCCGGTAACGCTGGACCAGCGGTTGCCCCTCGGCGCTCAGGACGTTCACGCGCTGGAACACCAGGCGGTCACCGTAGCTCTTCTCCAGCCCATCCACGATGGGCGCCATGGCGGCTCACTGGGGTCAGGCGTCACGGTAGAAAAAGATAAACGTGGGTTTCCCGGCCGAGACCGGCGTTGGCGGAGCAGCCGGAGTCGAGCTGGCACAACCGCTCAGCACGGCCAGGATGAGGAGGGCAAGTGCTGGCACTTCAGCTACTCCCCATTCAGATCGGCTTTGCATGCGCATCCGTTCAGGCCTCCTGTGATGAGTACGAATGGAAATTATAGCGATGAGACAATTCAAAACAACAGGCCATTTGGCGAGTTTTTGGCGCGCCAAATAGCCTGCTATTGAGGGATAGTCGACTGCTACCAGGGAAGGCGATCAACTCAATACCGCTGTCCCTTGGGCCTACCCAGGATCCGCTTCGCCGTATTCGTGTCCACGCGCAGGGTTGCGTCGTCTGGGCCAACTACCGGGTGGCCGGTGGGCGGTGTTGTCGCAACGACATTCCCCTGCGCGTCTAGCAGCTTAACCACGAAGCGATCCAGCCCGCGAGGCGCGGGACCGCTAATGTAGGTACCGTCGCGCTCGTACTGGGAGCCGTGGCAGGGGCAGGCAAAGCGGTTCAATTGCTCAGCCCACGGCACCAGGCAGCCCAGGTGCGGGCACACCTGATACAGGGCCAGCACCCCGGCGTTCGTGCGAACCACGTAGAACTTGCCGTCAGAGTGGAGTTGCGGCGCGGCATCCAGGGCATAGGCATTGACTTGTCCCAGGGCGAACTCGCCACCGAATTGTCCCGTCCTGAAGCGGGGCCTGGCGAAGAGATAGGTCACCCCACTCAACTGGGCGAAGAAGAGACCCAGGGAGGCCAACCAGGCGTAGTTGAGAAACTCGCGGCGGCTGACACCTCCCACCGCCTCTTCAGCCGATTGGACTTCCGGCAATGCGATGCGTTCTGTTCGAGCGACCGCCATAGATGACTCCCTCCTTTGCAGAACGGATGCCTCGGCCCCGCCTCATCACTGGCCGGTTGAGCCTTTCTGCCCGCCGATCCTTTCACCTGGAGTTAGTATACCTAATCATCACTAAAAACACCAGAGCAAATCTGCCTATTTATGAACAGGCAGAACGCGCATATCTCGAGGCACTCTGTCACATCGCGTGGGCTGATAGCCGCATGCGGCGCCGGTTCAGCCAGATGATCAATGGGACAGCGACAACTAACGAGAGCAGCGCGATAGCCTGCGCCTGGCGCAAGCCGAGCAGGACCAGGTTGTCCTCGCGCAGGAACGAGATCCAGAAGCGCCCGGCCGAGTACAGGGCGATGTAGGCCAGGAATGCCTGCCCGTCAACCCGAAATCGTGCGCGGAGCCCCCAGAGCAGACCGAAAACGGCCAGCGCCCACAACAGGTCGTACGCTTGGGCGGGGTGATAGGCGACTCCGGTAGCGGGCACCATCGCCTCGGGGCTGGTCCAGACCACACCCCAGGGCAGAGTGGTGGGCAGGCCGTAGTTGCAGCCGTTGATCAGACAGCCGACCCGCCCGATAGCCTGGCCCAATGGAACCCCAAAGGCGGCGGTATCCGCCAGGCGCCAGAAGGACAATCGCCGCCAAATCGCGAAGACGAGCACAGCGATGACGCCGCCGAAGATGGCGCCATACACGGCCAGCCCACTCTGCTGCAGAGTGAGGATCTCGCCCGGCCGGGTGGCGTAGTAGCTCCAGTTGTCCACGACATGGAACAGGCGCGCGCCGAGGAGCCCGCCCAGGATGGCCCAGGCCGAGCCGGAGTAGATGTGGTCCTCAGGAATCCCTTTGCGACGTGCTTCACTCAGAGCGACCTGTAGAGCAGCCAGGACACCGAGAGCGATCATTACGCCGTACCAACGGATGGCGAAGTGTCCAATCCGCAACAAGACCGGATCGATGTTGATAGTGATCATGCACGCTCCTTTCTTGCCGTCAGCCCATCACCGTCGTTAACAGCCAGCGCGGTGTGCACACTCGAAATCACATCTGTCAGACCGAATGGCTTCTGGAGATAGCTGGCCGGCTTGAACACCCTTACCTCTGGCTCAGACGGTACACGATCCGACTCAACACCACCAGGCCCAGGGCGGCGATGATGCCGCTGGCCAGGGCACTCAGCCCTTCCATCGAGTTGAGCTTCACCCCACGGTTCAGCGCCTGCGCCTGGGTCCAGAGCTGTCCCAGCCCCAGGACCGCCAACCCCAGGGCGATCCAGAAGAACAGGTAGACTTTCCGCAACGGTGCCATGGTTAGCCCTCCAGGTGTGCCGCCGTTGGAGTGAACCCCACGTACAGGCTTAGCGCGATCAACAAGGCCAGCACCACCAGTCCCACGACCAGCATCACCCGCCGCCGCCCCAGGCTGCGCCAGGGTGAACGGTCCAGGGCCGGCACCAGCGCTAGTACGCTGAAAAAGACCACTGCTGCGTACAGGATGCCCTTGATCCCGAGCCAGTTCTCGAAGGCGTACAGCCAGTAGAACATGAAGGGCGGCTTGGTCACTTCCACATCGGGATCAGGCACCGGGCCAACCGCCGGTGGGAGGACGGTGGCCAGCACCCCAGCCAGGGCCAGCAGCACCAGCCCGTAACCGAACATCTTGCGCAGGTGGGCAGTGTAGTGGCCGGTCTGCGCTTCTTTCGGCAACCGGCCACCCGGTGCCAATCCTGCATCGGCCTCAGACGGCCGGGGCGAGATGCCGTGGTGCTTGACCAGGAAGAAGTGCACGATGAGCAACAGCACCAGGGCGACCGGCAGGATGCTGACGTGGGCGATGTACAGCCGGGTCAATATTGGTACACTACGGGTGAATCCGGCTGAGAACCACACCCCCAAACTGCCCAGGAGCTCGGTGACTTCCAGGTTGTGCTGGAGCGCCTCGTAGGCTTCCTGGTCCCAGCGCAGGATCGTGCCGGTGAACACGAAGCCCAACGTCACCATCAGTAAGACCACTCCGACCACCCAGTTCAGCTCCCGGGGTGCCTTGTACGCGCCTGTCGCAAACACCCGGACCAGGTGCAGGAAGGCTGTGATCACCACCAGGCTGGCGGTCCAGACGTGGATGCCGCGGATCAGGTCGCCCAGGGCGCTTGCCGGATGATGTACAGGACGCTGTCCCGCGCCGTCTCGGGCATCGGGTCATAGAATTGGCCCAGCAGGGCGCCGGTCAGGAACAGGATCAGGAACCCGACAAAGGTAATCCCGCCCAGGGTGTAGGGCAGGGTGTTGGCGTGGGCCGGGACCGGGTAGGCGAGAGCCGACAGCCCCAACCGGTCGTCCAGCCAACGCCATAGCCGCCTGCAGCCGGAGACCCGGGGCGGCGGTTCCACTCGTGGCTGCACGAGGGGTGCATTAGATAATGTTTCAGCTTTCATGCCATCTCATCTCCCTTTCAACCATACAACCATTCGCCGGCCGGGCGCGGCCCCCGCCCGGCCGATGCGTGCGATTACCGTTTTCAGCCTAAGGATAACGCCGTAACCTTAAATGAATCTGAGGATGAACTGAATGTATTCTGAGAGTTTCCGTCTTGACAAAGTTCGGGAGAATTTCTAGACTTTCTGCTGGATTTGTTTGCAAATGCAGCTATACGCAAGGAGAGCGGGACGATGTCGAATCTAGGTGGAGTGTTGTTGTTACTGTCGGCGCTGTTGTTCGGACTGCGCCATGGGATCGACTGGGATCACATTGCGGCAATTACTGACATGGTCAGTTCCCAGGAAGAGACACGCCGATCCTTGATCCTCGGCACTCTCTACGCCCTGGGCCATGCCACCGTCGTGACAAGCCTGGGCTTGCTGGCCGTCCTGGTTGGCCTCGAGCTGCCAGATTGGGTAGACCAATTCATGGAGCCTTTTGTGGGGATCACGCTGATCGTGCTCGGGTTGTGGGTGGCTTACGCTCTCGTCAAGGACCGTGAGAACTTCCGCATGCGCAGCCGCTGGATGCTGCTCTTCAGCGGAGTCGCTGTTCTCTATCATTGGGTCACTGGCAAGCTGACCGGGAAGACACCTTCGCACCGGGGCACCCCGGAGCAAAGCTATGGCGCCTTGTCTGCCTATGCCGTTGGGATGATCCACGGTATCGGCGCAGAAACGCCGACGCAGGTACTGCTGTTCGTGCTCGCGGCTGGCGCGGGGGGCACTACGCTGGGTATTGTCCTACTCCTGGTCTTCGTCCTGGGGCTGCTCGTCTCCAACAGCCTGGTCACCCTGCTCACCACCTTCGGCTACGTGCGTGCCCGCCGTGACTCGCGCGTCTTCATGCTGGCCGGGGGCATCACTGCTGTCTTCAGCTTGGGTATAGGGCTGCTGTTCGTGACCGGCCACGCGACGCTGCTACCGGCCATCTTGGGTGGTTGAGTAACCGGCCGGTCATGGTAGGAAGGTTCTCGTGTCCCTACTCCAAAGACGCAACGCCCCGGCAGGCAGGGCAGTAACGCTGGAACCGGTTGATCGTGGCGGCATACTCAGTGCCCAGCAAGGCCTCCACCCGTTTTAGCAGCTTGCCAGGAGCGATAGGCGTGCCGCACACGATGCACCGCAGTGTCTCTTCCCGGTAGACAAGAGTTCTCCCCTGGCCGAGATACGCCAGGTCCACCGCCTTTTTGAGCCTGATGGCTCCACGTTCCACCTCGGGACACCTGAGCAGACATTGCCCGCACGCGTTGCATAGCGCCGCATCGAAGGTGAGGCAGACGTTATCGTCCCTCTGCTCAAAGCTTAGCGCGTATGTCGGACAGGCTTTGGTGCACATGCTGCATCCGGTGCACACGTCCTCGCGGATCTCCACAATACCCAGAGGAGAATAAGGATGTTCAAGGGCCGGGCCTGCCCCTTCACTCCGTTCCCCCCATTCGGGTAACTTCGCAGGGCAAGCTCTTGGGCGAAGCGAAGGGCCAGAGGGCGTGTTGTAAGCCTGAGCCAGCCTCAGGAGTACATTGGCCGTGGCCAATGGCAGATGGCTGAGAGCTGATGGCTGATAGCTTGCATCCGCCATCTGCCATCTGCCATCTGCCAGCCAGCCATCCCCTCGCGGGGGCTGGTCCAGGGTTGGGAAGAGCTTGACCATCTCCGCCGGGGCCCCGATCAGCTGGAGAAATTCCTGGCAATAGGCCACGCGTCCCTCAATCGCTTCGTCCTGGCCCATCAGGCATCCCTGGCATGGGAGCACGCCCACCGCCCTGGCGCCCATCAGCAAGGGGGCCAGGAACCACGACGGCCGCGCCATGCCCAGGCAGGGCAATTCGACAGGCATCCAGCCCTCATGGCATGATACCAGCGGTTCAGGGGCGCGTTGGCAGGTGAAGAGGATCCCGCGTGGCTCGATATGGTTAATGGCCGGGTCAAGCAGCGTGCGAAGCTGAGCTTCCAGTTGAGCGAGGGCGTAACCAGGAAATTGGATGGCTTCCCGGGGGCAGGCGGTCAGGCATAGACCACAGCTTTCACAGCGGGATTTCTCCAGCCGGACCTGTCCGTTCGTGACCTGCAACGCGCCGAGAGGACAGGCTTGAACGCAGAGCTGGCAACCCATCTCAGCCAGGCAATAGCGCCTTTGGATTGAAGGAACTGGTCGATACTCCAGGAGTGAGAGGGTGAACAGCGAGCGCCGGCTCACCGCGGCCGGCAGATAAGGCTTCACGTTTTCGGGCTGGCTGCCCGGGAACGCCCGGGCCCTGGCGACGGCGGCGGCCAGCAGGATCTTGGCCCTATCAGTCGCCTGAGACTGGGGATATAGCAAGGCAGCATAGTCTCCCAGGTTAACCACCTCAATCCCCAGGGGATCCAGCCCAGCCTTCCTCGCCTGGACCTGCACCTCTGCAGCCGCGTACTTTCTGGAGCACAGCCCCAGCACCAGCCGGACAGCGCCGCTGGCCGCCACTACCCCAGCCAGGTCTCTGGGTCGCCGGTCCAGGTTCGGTGCGAACTGGACGTGGACCGCCGGTACCTTCTCTTGGAGCCAGTTCCGTATCTCTTCCAGATCAAGCCCATGGCCCAAGGTCGCCAGATCTGCGCACAAGAGCACCAGCGTCTTCAGGTTTGCCCCGTCAGCCACATTCTACCTCACTCTCTCCAGGAGGAGCGCCACCAGGTCCCGGTCATGGTGAACGAACGCATGGGCGGCCTCGGCAGTCATGGCATAGAGACCGTCCCCGGCGGCTCTGGCGACCCGCCGGGTGAAGGCCGGAAACCACCGCCTTAAGTGCTGATCCAGAAACGCGCGTTCCTGCTCCAGAACCTGGCGGCCAGCTTCCAAAGCCTCATCTTCCCAGGCCCACGCTTCGCGGCTGCATAGAAATGCCATAAACTCCAGCTCCACCGCGGCGTGATCCGGCAATTCCCTCAGGGATGGAGATAGTGTCAGGCCAGCGGCCATATACTCGCGCTCCACCAGCGCAGCTATCCAGCCGGCCGCCTGCCGGTCAGGGTCCAGGTAGAAGGATTCGTAGGGCTGGCACACTGCACCGTCCGGATTGATCAGAAAGAGGCGCACGTATTCCTGCTGCACGGTGGCGGTCCAGGCCCTCACCCCCGCCCCTTTCAGGGGTAAGTTTTTGGGAATCCACCTCTCGGCTCCCCGGTCAGCCCTCCCGGCCCCCCAATCCTGGGGGGAGTCACCAGACAACTCACGGGTTCCCCCCAGAATTGGGGGGTTAGGGGGGCTGGATTGTAGGAGCGGGAAGTTTCCAACTGAAAAACCTACCCCTGAGAGCCCTGGGGAAGGGAGATGGGGAGCGCTGGTGAGGGCTGTCAACAGGCGCCGCCACGAGACAAAGAAGGGGAAGACCGCCAGGGACTCGCTCCCCGCTTGCAACTCCCCGGCGGCCGCGATCAGGCACGCCAATCGTTCCTCGTCAGGGTAAAGGAACAGGGCGCCAAAGAGGCGATAGGCAGCCTGGCGGAAGCGGGCCAGGGATGACAAGAGCCTGTCCTGAACGAAGTGAAGGATGACAAGGTGACAAGAGCCTGTCCTGAACGAAGTGAAGGATGACAAGGTGACGTCGGCCTGTACAGTCGTCTGGCCAGCATGTTGCCTGGCTGTCTTATCGGGTGTTGTCATCTTGGCGCCTGGCCATACTCAGTAGATCACGAAAGTGTCACTCTGAGCGGGGCAGTAGGTTCGTAGTGAGCGCTTCAGCGCTTCAGTTACTCGACGGCTCAAGAGGCCAAAGCGCTGAAGCGCTCACTACGAACCCAAATCGTGATCTACTGATCCTTCACTTCGTTCAGAGCTTGCCCTGCGAAGTCCCCCATTTGGGGGGAGTGCAACGCAGGGACGGGCGCTTCTCACCCTGTCACC
>JBBITV010000179.1:0-7625 GCA_037440585.1 Chloroflexota bacterium | reverse complement strand
CACCGGGATGCCGTGCAAGCCCAGGGCGCTGGTGACAAAGTCACCGCCAATACCCGACCAGCTCCCGCCCACATTCGGATCAAAGCACGCCAGCCATGCAGCCTCGACCCGGTCCCGCTCAATTCCTGCATCTGCAAAGGCCTGGCTCGCCGCTTCGACGGCCTGATCCTCGTAGCTCATATCTTGCAGCACCCCGAAATTGGTGCAACCCATACCGATAATCGCGACTTTGTCTCGTAGAGCATCTTTAGTCATGGATAAACCCCTTTTGACAAGGTGACAGAGTGACAAGGTGACAAGGTGATGGGATGATCGGTCACCTTGTCACCTTGTCACCTTGTCACCTTGTCATCCCGTACCGGCCGCACTTTCCACGCATAGTGCGGAATATCCTTAGACATGTGATAAATACGAAAGCAAAATTCCACCGGATCGCCGACTCTTACCTTGTTCATGTCAACGTCGCACATGGGGACGGTCAGGCGAGCGCCGTCGGCGGTGTCGACCACGGCCATCCCGACGGGCGACAAGGGGGACGGCGTGGCCCACTCGGCCACAAAGGAGGCGATGGTGCCCTGGTGGGAGAGCTTGACCGGGGAGAAATCGTCCTGCGCACCACAGTCATAACACACCCGGCGCTGGGGCCACCACACGCTGCCGCAGTGGTTACACTTCACGCCGTAGAAGTTGAGCAAGGCATGTTGCTCGCGCTGCAACAGCGGGACCGACGTCCAGGCTTCCAGGTTCGCCGGCCAGAGGGGCTTGCCCGGAAGGCCCTGGCGGAAAAAGAGGGCCATCTGGTATGAGGGCAGGTAGCCCTTCGAGTTCAACCAGTCCATAACCCCGCGCCGAGGCCGCCGCTCACGAATCGCCCCGGTTACCGTCAACAGGAATGCATCCGCCCCATCGCCGTAGCCGACGAGGGCAATGCGGTCGCCGGGTTGGGCCGTCTCCAGGACCAGCGCCAGTTGCGCGAACGCCGACGCTGTCCCCAGGTTGCCGGCTCCCATCAGCAATGGCTCCGGGTTGAAAGCGGCCAGGGCCGGCGACCGTTTGGCGACGTCCGCGTAATTCCGGCCGTCCGGCGCGTAGACGACGACGCGGCTCAGATCGCCCGGCTTTAGAGCGGCAGTCTTGAGCAACTCGCTCAGCGCCTGGGCAACCATCGCCCGGTAGCCTCTGGCATCGGTGTAGGCCTCGTCATCGGTATTCAGGTAAGTCTGGTTCTGCAGGCGCCACGTGTCGAACAGGTGCTGGGTCACGTGGTAACTTGCCGATACCTCGGCAATCACGTCATTACCCTGGCCTATAAGCAAAGCGCCGGCCCCATCACCCATGATCGACTCCATCACCGACCCCGGCGCTGCCTGGCGCATGTCGGCGGCCGCCACGACTACCTGCTTAGCCGAGCCGGCCTTGACCGCGTCGAGGGCCGCCTGCAGTGCCGCCGTCCCGGCCCGCAAGCTGGAGCCGAAATCGGCGACGCGCGGCACGGACAGATCGGCAGCGAGGGCGACAATGGCAGCGGCACTCTTCTCGCCAAACGGGGCGGTCGTCGAAGCAAAGTAGAGAGCATCCACGCCCGCCGGGTCGTGCCCCTCCAGGCAGTTCAAGACCGCTTCGACGGCCATCGTCGCCGTGTCCTCGTCATAGTTGGCGACGGTGCGCTCGCCAACGAGGAGGGGCATGGCCTGTTTCAGATCCCAGGCGCGACCCTGCTCCTGGCGTTCGTAGCGGAAGTAGGGTAGGTAGGATCCGAAGTCTTGGATACCAATCATTTACAACTCCTTATTCGTCAAACAAAAACGTAGATTCCTGGTAGAACCTGATCTCCTTCTTCGCCAGCTTTTCCTTTATCCACCGGTCGAGCCAGGCATTTTTCTCTTCCACCGGCGTATCTGCCGCTAACAGGTCCAGACTGATATTGACGCGCAGCGCGCGGCGCGGAATAATATGGCGGGTGATGCCTGTCGGCAGCTTGGCGTTGTTGGTCGCCAGGTCAATGACGTCCTCGGGGCGGTAAGGGGGGAAAACCAGGATGGCGGCGACGTTGTCATAGAACTGGCTGAGCTGGCTGATAGCGTCGGTTTTGACGCGATAGATTGTGCCGATGCTGCGGTAGGTATCGGCAATTTGCTTCAGGAGCCCGGCTGCGGCTCCTAAACCATGCCCACCGCCGATGACATAAACGTCGCCGTCGCGGCAGACGATGTAAGCCAGGATCGAGCGCCGTTCCAGGAGCTCACGTGCTGTTTCAAGATCGGCTTCGCAGAGCTGGATGCCTGGCACGGACCGGATGGCTCGAAATAGTTCCAACTCGTCGATCCCGGCGACCAGGTGATACCAGGTGTCCAGCCGGACTTCCGGATCGAAGTAATCTACCACCTGGACCAGGGCATCACGAATATTGAGCGCCCGCAGCGCCGAAACCCGATTGGCCCCGTCCAGCACCACATAACGTTCCGTGTCACCCATCGGCGCGACAATCGGCGGATTCTTCAGGACGCGATCTTGTGCCAGCCGCTGTGTGAGGGGTTCGACACGATGAGGGTCCACATCTTCGTGAAGCACCAGGCTGGCCGTTGGGACGATGCGGAGGGTAGGGATTTCAGAAGCGGAGCTCATTACTATTACCGTAACCCTGCTGTTTGCAAGCGTGCTTCAAGCCACCTGCCATCCTCTGGCGCAAGGTCCGGCTTGGGTGGGGGCTGGTGATAATCAATGCGCAAGTCGTAGGCGGCCTGATCGTAGACGGTCTGGATGGCCCGGCCGAGGTCGAGCGGCACGTCCGGGTCGGGTTCAAGTAGAGGTACAGGCAGCACGGGGATGGAGTCTTGAAACCGCAGCGGCCAGATCTCCACCTTTGGCCGGTAGTCAGCACGACCGAGGAAGACGAAATACGGCGCATCGGGCAGAGGGGTAACCAGTGGCGGGCGGCGGCCGGAGCGCAGCAAGTCAATTTCCATCAAGTGAGCAGATGAGCGCAGCAAGTCACGCCGCTTGCGCTGGTAAGCTTCAAAGGCCTCGTGGCCGGGACGTTTGTTGACCGGCGAGAGAATTCCGATAGCTGTCACCAGCAGATCGGTTCCCACTTCCCGGATCTCGATGCTTTGCTCCTTGATCAGCTCTTCAAAGGTGACCAGGCTGGTCAACGGTGCGGGGGCGATAGCGACGGCTGCTCCTACAAGCGGGCGGTCGCTCGCCTTCAGGACAGAGACATCCGGCTTGGCCAGGCGTGTTTCCTGGATAGTCACTTCGTCATAGGTCACGTGCGGGGTCAGGGCGGCGTAATAGCGTGGCCGCAGATAGGGTGCGAGCTGGTCCCGGATTTCCCTGGCCAGACTCGCGTGAAAATCCTCCCAGATGTTTGGGCCTTCCAGATAGGGATCCATGCCCGGGAAGGGTGATGGCATAAACTACCCCTTTGTAGGTACACAGGTAGCAGGCCAACACCTGTGTACCTGTGTACCCGCTGCTATCTCTATTCCACTACAACCGGATACTCCGTCACCTGCCCCCCGTTCGTGTTGATCTTAAACGCCCGGATGACCGGCTCTTTCTGCGCCAGCGAGACGATCAGATAATACGAATCGTTGTAGTACGCCTGCGCGACGTCAGTTGGCGAGGGGTGCGCCGGGCTGGCGGGATGCGAGTGATAGATGCCGAAGATGTCCCACCCGTGAGCGTCGATGTCCTGGAGGATGCGCAATTGATCGTGCGGATCAAGGTTGTAGGTCACGATGGGATTCTCGGCGGCATTCCGGGCGCGGTAGAGCCGGGTGATCGTACCGTTGTGCCCGGCCAGAATACCGCAGATTTCCTGAGGCGCACCCTCACGCGCGTGGGCAACGATCTCCTGGGCGATGTGTGCCGGCAGGTGTAACGCGGTCCGCGTCTGTGCCTTGACCAGATCAGGGTCGAGGGAGAGATACCCCTTGGCGACCAGCAGCTCGGCGTTGAGGATCGCCGATCCGGCTGCGCCGCGCAAGGTGTTGTGGCCCAGCACCAGGAATTTGTACCCCAGGATCGGATCCTTGCGCACCCGGCCGACGACCGAAGCCATGCCCCTTTCTGCATCGCGGTCAAACCGGGGCTGCGGCCGGTCCGGCTCGTCCCGCACGACGATGGGGTAGACTGGCGCGCTGGGCAGATTCAGCGCCTGCGGCTCGCCCTTGAATTCGCGGAAGACTTGAATGACCTCCTCGATGGTCGGCTGCTCGACCAGCTCGACGGAGACCGCCTCCAGGTGCCCATCGCGCGTCCCTACCCGGTTGCAGTGGGCGCTGATCACGATGTCGGCATTGATCACCTTCTCCCCGTCGAAGTGCCCCAGCATTTTGAGCGGCTCGGTTTCCAGCTTCTTTTCCTCGCCGCCAATGAAGGGGATGATGTTGTCCGTGATGTCCAGAGACGGCACGCCCGGGTACCCGGCGCCGGATAGCGCCTGCATGGTCGTCACCAGGACTTTCTTGAGGCCAAAGGCATCCTGCAGCGGCTTCAGCACCAACACCAGGTGAATGGTGGAGCAGTTGCCGTTGGTGATAATGTAGCCCTTTTCCCAGCCGCGGCGAAGCCGCTGTTGTGGGATCAGGCCCAGGTGAGTGGGATTGACCTCCGGGATGAGCAACGGCACGTCCGGGTCCCAGCGATGGTTGTTGGCGTTACTGGAGACCACGTGGCCCGCTGCTGCGAAGGCCTCCTCGATGGGGCCGGCCACGTCGCTCGGCAGAGCGGAGAAAACCAGGTCGCAATCCATCCCCGGTTCACACGGCAACACGATCATGTCGCGCACTGCCTCAGGCATGTCCGGCGAGACGAACCAGCGCGCTGCATCCTTGTAGCGCTTGCCGACCGAGTTGTCGGAGGCGGCTACGGCCGTGATCTCAAACCAGGGATGGTTCTCCAACAATTGTACAAATCTCTGGCCAACGGCGCCTGTCGCGGCCAGGATACCGGTACGAATCTTAGGCATGATGAAACCTCCGTCAAACGTCAAACGTCAAATGCAACTCTTGAAAGCATGACATTTGACGTTTGACGTTTCATTCTGTTGGTAAATCCTCCACATACAATCCAAACAACGCCGGGGGCGCGACACTGATCTGGCTCAAGTAGCAGCACAGTTGGCTGCGGTGGTGTACCTCGTGCTCGATCATCGCGACCAGGAAGCGCCAGACCGGATAGGCGACACCGTCAGAGGCAACCATCTGCCGTTCCAGGTCTGCGTTAGTGAGCGTCTGCAGGCCGCGGCGGACTTCGCTGGTAGTTGTATCCAGGTACGACAGGGCTTCTGCCAAAGACGGCGCCAGGACCCGGTCGTGACCTGGATACACATGTCTCCTTTCGATGACTCGCATGATGTTCATCCGTCGGGATGAGGCTATGTGCCGCGCCAGGTCGCCAAACGTGAACTCGCCAGGACGCGGCACCCAGTCAAATTGGTCTGGCGGGATCGCAGTGACTACCTGGCGGGTCCGTCGCGCGACCGCATCCCAGTATTCAGCGAATCCCTTCACGTCTAACATCTCCCACTAGCTCCGACTCAGTTCAAATTCCGCATGTATACTCTTCACTGCCTCAGTGGCATCTGCCTCGGTCACTACCAGTGACAGATTGTGCTCCGAGGAGCCCTGGGCAATGGAGAGCACGTTGATCTCATTCCGGCCCAGCGCGCCAAACACTTTGGCCGCGATGCCCGGCGTCGTTTTCATCCCGGCGCCGACGACTGAGACGATGACCAGCCCGTCGTCCGCGTGGATGCGGTCGATGTTGCGACGCGCCAGCTCCAGCTCGAACTCCTTGGTCAACGCGTTGACCGCGCGCTCGGCCGACCTGGTTTCCACCATGAAACAGATACTTTGCTCTGACGACGATTGAGAAATCATCAAGACGTTGATCCCCTCGCGCGCCACCGCCGAAAACACCTTAGCTGCCACGCCGGGCACGCCGAGCATACCCCGTCCTTCAACGGTGACCAGGCTCAAATTCTTGATTGAGGTGATGGCCTTGACAATCCGGCCGTTAGGCCGCGCTTCATGGACGATGCGCGTGCCCTCATGGTCCGGGTTGAAGGTATTCAGGATGCGGATCGGGATGCCCCGCTCGACGGCGGGCAATATCGTCTTGGGATGGATCACTTTGGCTCCGTAATAGGCCAGTTCGGCGGCTTCACCATAGGAAATTTCGGGCAGAGTTTGGGCCTCTGGAACGACACGCGGATCGGCGGTCATCACGCCATTGACATCGGTCCAGATCCAGATTTCGTCCGCGTCCAGACAGGCGCCGATGATGGCGGCAGAGTAGTCGCTGCCGCCACGGCCCAACGTGGTGATCGCACCCGAGCGAGTGGCGCCCATGAATCCGGTCACCACCGGCACCACGCCCTGGTCGAGAAGCGGCAGCAAACGCTCACAAGTCCGCAGTCGCGTCTGCTCCATATCCGGGCTGGCGCTCCCGAAGTGGTCGTCGGTGAGGATGATCTCGGTAGCCATGATCGCCTCGGCCGGCTGGCCACGCTCGCGCAGGGTGGCTGCTAAGATCTGGGTGCTAAACCGCTCGCCCAGGGACGACACCAGGTCGAGGGCGCGCGGCGTCAGCTCGCCCAGAACGTGAATGCTCTGGCACAGGTTCTCGAAGTTATCCAATTGCGATTCGATCCCGGTGCCCAGCTTGCCCCAGGCTTCGGACTGGGTGACCGCTGTACCAATCGCCTGGACGTGCCGTTGGAGCAAGGCGTGCTTGGTCTGGCGGAAGCTTGCGTTGTCGCCAGCCGCTGCCGATTGGGCTGCCTTGATCAGCGTATCGGTCACGCCAGCCATGGCCGAGACGACCACGGTCACCCGGTCACCCCGTTGCACCTGACGCCGCACGATTTCGGCCACGTTGACGATGCGCTGGCCGTCGCCGACGGACGTGCCGCCGAATTTCATGATGATGTTCATGGATCCTCCAGGAAACGTAAACGTTATAACGTTGAACGTGCAACGTTGAACGTTCAAACGTTCTACATCCCAATGTATTTTGCATACAGGCTCCGCGCAACTGCCTCGTCATCCGTCCCTTTGATAATTGCCCGGGCATCTGGAAAGAGCGTGAGCTCGTAGCCATCCACGCTAAGACGCAGGAGGAAATTGTTGTAACTGACCTGGCCAAGAGGCGCCAGCCGGGCCGCCAGTTCCGGGAAGGCGACCGTCCCCGCGCCACGCACGCGCACCTGCACGGCGTTACGGCCACACAGTGACGTGGTCTGCGGACCGACCGTGGACTCCAGGTACTCGTAGTGTCCCAGGCCGCAGGCAGGGCAGTCCTCGCGCCGCGCGATACCGAAAATATCGAAGGAGTTCGTCCACAGGTCCACGTGGATTAACCCGCGATTCAACTCGGCACGCCCCAGCAACAGTTTGAGACCCTCGTTGGCGGCGATAGATGCGACGGTGCCCACGATGGTATTCAGTACGCCGGCCGTATCGCAAGTCGCCAGCCGGCCGGGCGGCGGAGGATTGGGGTACAGGCAACGCAGACAGGCTGTCTGCCGTGGGACGATGGTCATAGTCATCCCATAACTGGCGACGGCGCCGCAGTAGACCCAGGGCTTACTCAGTTTCAAGCAGGCATCGTTGAGCAGG
>JBBITV010000178.1:0-7727 GCA_037440585.1 Chloroflexota bacterium | reverse complement strand
GTGATCAGCACCAATACGCGGTCCGGGTAGCGGTGGGTCAGCCCGGGCACGGGGGAGAAGACATCCTCGCCCAGCGGGTCTTCCATATCAGGTTCATCGAGTACAAATTCGTGAGTTGAGGGAACTACCTGCTTCCGGATCGGACAGTTGGGGTCGTCCGGGTCCATCAGCGACGCAAAATACGGGGTGATGGTCAGGCGGAGTTCGGGGCCACTGGCAATGGCTCGCTCTTCATCCGGCGTGAGGTTAACAATCTGCCGGAGTTGGTCGAGCCTGGTGATGCGGTGACGCAACTGCCAATGCCAATCTGCCCATTGTTCCGGCGTGACAGCGGGCCACACGCGACGGGGGGGAGGTTCGGGGGGAGGTTCGGAGGGAGGTTCTTCGATTTCCTGCGCTTGTCGCTCCACGGCAACATATCTCCTTCTTCTCGAAAAGATTGGTTTTTTGTCGGGGCTTCACACCGACCTGGAATCCGGTTTCGTGCATCCATCAAAGTATTATTCAGGACAACCCTACATGCCAAACGACGACATTACCGGGGGCCGTAGAGCTAGAATAATTAGAATGATTAGAATGCTTAAGCAAGAAGCGAAAAGGCATCGCGCGTAGCAACTAACGACCGGACAATGCCCATCAAAAACACGGCTTTGTTAGAGAGGAAAAGGGCTCGACTTAATCCGAGTCGGAATCCTCGTCTTCCTCTTCCCACTCGTCCTCTTCATCCTCTGCAAAGGGTTCCGCTTCGAAGTCCGACTCCTCCTCAAGGTCGAAGTCCTCTTCCCAGTCCTCGTCCTCTTCCCAGTCTTCACCAATCTCGTCATACACGACAGACAGTTCGACCGGGTCGATACCGACAACCTCCAACTGCGCTTCACACTCTGGACATTCAATGATGTCACCCACGCGCATCCGCCGCTCGAGCACGAGCGCAGTATCGCACTCTGGACAGATAAGCATAGCAAGAACCTCCTGGCTTTCGGATAACGGCAGAATCCCCTACAGTTCTCTATTGTACACGGATTTTCCAACACGTCAAGAGGGTTTTGCCAGCAAAAATGGACGAATTTTCTACGAATTACCACTCCCATAGCTCGCCAATCGCAATGATGGCCAGGAGGATCAACTGCTATAACACTTTTTCCGAATTTGTGGTATACTGTGGGGAGAATCGCGGATGGAGCGCATAATTCACGACAACCACGGTTCCCTCATCGACGAAAGGATCGTCCCGATATGACCAGGATTTTGGTCGTCGACGACAACCCGAACATCGTGTCCTTCGTACAGCCGGCCCTGGAGCGGGAAGGTTACCGCGTGATCACCGCCGGCGACGGCCTAGAGGCACTATACCAGATTGAGACGGGCCACCCCGACCTGATCGTCCTGGACATTGAAATGCCGGAACCCAACGGCTTGGCTGTGTGCCGCAAGCTGCGCGAACAAGGCGACCGTACCCCCATCATCTTCCTGACTGTGCGCGATAGCATCACCGACCTGGAGCTCGGCTTCGCCCTGGGCGCCAGCGACTACATCAGCAAGCCCTTCGATATCCGCGAGCTCATCGCCCGGATCAAGGCCCGCCTCCCTCCCCAGACCCTGGAGATCGACGGCTACCTGCGCCTGGATGTTGGCCGCCACGAAATTCGCATTCGCCGTGACGATCGCTGGGACCTGGTCGACCTGACGCCCAAGGAGTTCGACCTGCTGCGCCACCTGGTCTACAACGCTGGCCGCGCCATCGGTAAAACAACCCTTCTCGAAGCCGTGTTCGACACGCCCGAGGATATCGAGACAAAAACCGTCGAAAAGCACATTTGGGCACTGCGCCAGAAGCTGGAACCCGACCCTAAGGACCCGAGGTATATCTTGAACATCCGCGGGGTCGGCTATAAATTTGACGACCGGAAAAAATGACCAAATCCCAAATCCCAATGACCACCTTGGGATTTGGTCATTAGGATTTGGTCATTGATTATGGATCAGATCATTTACTTCGACCTGCCTGGTTTTATTCTGCTTGCCATCATTGCCCTCACGGCGGCAGCACTGGCTGGCGCGGCGTTGTACGCTCGACGGTTAACTTCTAACCTTCAACCGTTCGGGATTGAGCCCTCAAAGATCAAGTCTTCAACCCTCAACTTCCAACCGGTGGTAGACGTGCTGGAAGCGCTGCCGTGGGGTATCCTCGTCGTCGATGAGAGCGGGCGCCCGGTCGCAATGAACGCCGAGGTGGCGGGGCTATGGGGCCAGCCGCTTCCCGATCGGCTAGAGGAGCCGTTGGCGACTCTGCACAAGACGGTCCAAGGGTCCAGAGAAGCCCTGGTGCGTAGTTTCATTTCGCACGCGGGTGTGCGGCTTCAGGTGCGCGCCGCACCCCTCAGCAGCGCCGGGCGAACGCTCTTTGTCCTGGAGGACATCACCGGCCAACACCGCCAGCGCGAGTTCTACCAGCACTTCATTAGCAACGTCTCCCACGAACTGAAGACACCGCTTACCATCATCCAGGGCCACATCAACCAGATGGGTGAAACACCTCAGGATGGCGCCGCCTGGCAGGCCTCGCGGCGGATCGTGGCCGAAGAGACCACGCGCCTGACCCAACTCGTGGACAATCTGCTACTCCTCTCCCGGCTGGAGTCACCTGACTTTGTCCTGGACCGGCAACCGGTAAACATCGGCGCCATTGTCGAAGATGCGATCCTGCAACTCTCCGACAAAGCCGAGGCGCGCAACATAGCCCTGAGCCTGCAGCGATCCGAGGGCCTGCCCCGCATCCTGGCCGACCGGGCGCGGCTCAAGCAGGTGTTCATCAACCTGCTGGACAATGCCATCAAGTACACCGATGACGGCGGCGCGGTGCGTGTCCGGCTCTCGGCCGACGACAAGCACGTCGTCGCCCAGGTCTCCGACACAGGTGAAGGCATTCCGCCTGAGGACCTGCCCTATATCTTCGAGAAGATGTATCGTGTGGAGCGTCCACGCCGGCGCACCGTCGAAGGCAGTGGGCTGGGGCTGAGTATCGTGCGCCGGATTATCGAGCAGCACGGCGGCACGATTAGCGTCGAGAGCCAGGTGGAGCGCGGGACGACGGTGACGGTGAGGCTGCTGAGGCAGTGATGCGTGGTGCGTGATGCATAAGGAATTTTACACGCATCAAGCATGACGCATCACGCATCACGTATCATGCCACCATGCAAAATTCTTGCCGTATATCAATCCTGAACTGCATCCTCGCGTACCTCGTGCTGAGCGCCGGCTGCACCTTCGGTATCACACCCCGTGAAGCCTTCTTTGGAACTACTTCAACTCCCAGCCACAGCCCAACCCCGGCACCCTCCGCCACGCCATCCGCAACGGCCACGACGGCACCGCCCGTCACAGCATTGCCAGGTGATACTTCTCCACCGCTCACCAACACGCCAACCCCGACCCGTACACGCCCACCCGCTATCCGCCGCCCCACGCCAGCGCCCACGCTGACCGACACCCCGACCCTGACCGCGACCAGCACGCCTACCGTCACCCTTTCTCCGTCTCTGACTGCCACAGTGACCCTGGCGAGTCCGACAGCCACTCCAACTGCCGCCATCACCCCGTCCGGCCGCTTCGGTAAGGTCTGGCAACAGCTCGGCGGTCCGAACTCGCGCATCGGGACGGCGACGGCCGTCGCCGTGGACACCGGTGGCGTCGAACAACTCTTCCAGCAGGGCTCAATGATCTGGGTGGACACGCCCGCCGCCACAGACTTTATCTACGTCTTCTACTTCGCTGGGACGTCGCGGATCCAGGGTAATTGGCAACGCTACCCGGACACCTGGAAGCCGACGGATCCCGAAGAATCGTGCACCCTGGCGCCCCCGCCGGGACTTTTCCGGCCCATTCGTGGCATCGGTCGGGTCTGGTGCGAACAGGAACCCGTGCGCAAGGGTTTGGGCTGGGCGACGCAAGGCGAACAGGGCTACTCCGCAAGCTACCAGCTTTTCCAGCACGGCCGCATGTTATGGAGCCAGGCGCAAGGAGGAGTGATCGTAGTGTACGAGGACGGAACATGGGAGAGTTACTAAGTTTGCTTTTTCACCTGACTTGATGTAAACTATAGCCGCAGGTGTCGCGAAAGGAGAATACGATGGTTGACACGGAACGTGGGAAGGCACTCGAGACAACCCTGGCTCAGATTCGGCGCCGCTATGGAGAGGGAGCCATCATGAAACTGGGCGCGGCGCCAGGTATGGACGTGGCGGTGATACCGACCGGTTCACTGGCCCTGGATCTGGCGCTCGGTGTGGGCGGTATCCCGCGTGGCCGCGTGACGGAGATCTATGGGCCTGAGGCCTCAGGCAAAACCACTCTCTGCCAACACATTATGGCCGAAGCACAAAAAGCAGGCGGCGTCGCCGCGTTTATCGACGTAGAGCACGCCCTGGATCCGAGCTACGCCGCCAGGTGCGGTGTGAACGTCGACGAGCTTTACATCTCGCAGCCCGACACGGGCGAGCAGGCCCTGGAAATTGCCGAGGCGCTGGTGCGCAGCGGTGCTGTGGACGTGATTGCTATCGACTCGGTAGCTGCCCTGGTACCCCGGGCCGAGATTGAAGGAGACATGGGCGACTCCCACGTCGGCTTGCAGGCACGCCTGATGTCCCAGGCGTTGCGCAAGCTGGCCGGCGCGATCAAGCGTTCGAATACCGCCGTGATTTTTACCAACCAGCTCCGGCAAAAGATTGGCGTGATGTTTGGCAACCCCGAAACCACGAGTGGTGGGATGGCCTTGAAGTTTTACTCGTCTGTGCGCCTCGACATGCGCAAGGTCGACACGATCAAACAGGGTGGTGAGGTGACTGGCAATCGCATCAAGGTCTCGGTGAAGAAGAACAAAGTTGCCCCGCCTTTCAAAGTTGCTGAGTTCGACCTGATGTACAACGAAGGTATCTCCAAAGAGGGGGATATTCTGGACCTGGGGGCGGAGATGGGCGTGATCGAGAAGCGCGGCGCCTTCTTCTCCTATGGTGACCTTCGTCTGGGTCAGGGACGCGAGAACGCCAAGGCGTTCCTGCGCGACAATCCTGCACTGGCACAAGAGATTGAACAGCGAATACGCCAACAGGCAGGCTTTGCCACAAAGACGGTGGCTCTCGACGTGGTCGAAGAGGAGGAAGAGCCAGCCTTTGCCGAGGATCTGGCGTAGCATCTGTGCGGGGGCCGCAGGCCCCCGCTTAGGAGCAACGAGTAGGTCTGGAGCCGCCGGGCGCGGCTCCAGACCGGGAAATATCTGATCTGGGAACCGACATCGACAACGCCATAGGTATCGCCAAAACGCCCAGACCGTGTAGCCTTTCCCCCCGGGCCGTCAAAACGTGTGGGCTGAACTGAACAGATTGAAGCGGACGCGCGAAGAGGCGGAGCCGCAGGGCTAAGCAATTCTAGACATATGTTGGTTGAAGGCAGCAGAGAGGCATGCCTCGCTGTGGGGATAGTCACTTGAGGAGGGTGCTGAGGTAAGTTCATAGCCCCACCTTGGGACAAACAACTGATTGAGGACACGGCAATTAGGGATCGGGAAGCCCCGGTTGCATGGGCGTATTGCACACAAACTCACCGGCCCAGGAAACGCGTGCCGGCGTGCGCTGTCCCCTGGTCTGAGAAAGCCGGTCCCGGCATAATAGAGAGGCGATAGCTGTGGCGATGAGTCACAGCTTTTTGTTTATTGATAGCAGAATGACGGCAGGCAAAATTACTGGCTTGCAGGTCCAGCAGAAAAACCGAAATCGAGTAAATATCTACTTGAACGAGGCTTACGCCTTTAGCCTGGCGGCCCTCGTCGCCGCGCCGTTACGGATCGGTCAAGTATTGAGTGAAGACGATATCGCCCGGCTCCAGGCCCAGGATACTTTTCAGAGAGCCTATGATCGGGTCTTGAATTACCTGAGCTATCGATCACGCAGCCAGTCCGAGGTGGAGCGTTACCTGGCCAGCAAAGGCGTGGCACCCGACGTGGCGGCCGCCGTAATTGAGCGGCTGTCTGAGGCGGGCCTGTTGGACGATTCTGCCTTTGCCCGCGCCTGGGTGGAAAACCGCGCGGCTTTCAGTCCGCGCAGCCCGCGCGTGTTGCGGCAAGAACTATATCAGAAGGGCCTGGACGCCTCGACCGTAGCCGAGGCGCTCCAGGACGTCGACGAGGAAGCCAGTGCCTACCAGGCGGCTGGAGCCCGAGCCCAACGCTATGCGGACCTGGATCGGGCAACGTTTGAGCGACGCCTGGGTGGTTTCCTCCAGCGCCGTGGATTCGACTACGATGTAGTCCGCAGCGTCGTGGCGCGATTATGGCGCGACATGCATTCAGACTATGACAACTGAATCCAATCCTACGGGAAAGGAGGTGGCTCATGCAAGGGGTAATCCCCCTGCTTCTGGTGAGCATAGTAGTCGGGACTATCGCACTGGTTGCCGGCTATTTACTGAAGGAATACCAGTTCAAGCGTCAATTGCAGTCGGATCGGGAAGAAGCTCAGCGGATTGTTATCGAGGCCGAAACACAAGCCAGGGAAACGCTACTACAAGCCAAGGACGAAGCTGTCAGAGTTCGCGAAGAAGCCGTCCAGGAGGCCAAGCGCCGCCAGGCGGACCTGCAACAACAGGAGCAGCGCTTTCAGCAACGCCGTGAGAAGCTAGACCGCCGCTTTGATCAGCTTGAAGGTCGCGCCCGCAACATGGAACAGCGGGAAAAGCGACTGCGCCAAGCGGAAGAAGAAGTGGAGGAGATCCGCCGCCAGCGCATGGCTGAGCTCGAGCGGGTAGCGCAAATGTCTCAAGACGAGGCACGCGAGCACCTGCTGAACTCCGTCCGCGAAGAGACCCGCCAGGAAATGGCGCGGATCATCCGGGAAGTTGAGCAGAACATTAAGGAGGAAGCTGACCAGCGGGCACGTGAGATTATCGTCACCGCTATGCAGCGCTGTGCATCCGACCAGGTGGCCGAGACCGTAGTGTCATCGGTGCCTTTGCCCAACGATGAGATGAAGGGACGGATCATCGGTCGTCAGGGCCGCAATATCCGCGCCATCGAGCAGTTGACCGGTGTAGACGTCATTGTCGACGATACCCCGGATGCAATTATGCTTTCGTGCTTCGACCCGGTCCGGCGTGAGGTTGCCCGGCTATCATTGCACAAGTTGATTCAGGACGGCCGTATTCACCCGGCACGCATCGAGAAGATCGTGAAGAAAACCCAGGATGAGGTGGATGCCGCCATCCGCGAGGCGGGCGAGAAGGCCGCCATTGAGGCTGGAGTGCCAGGCTTGCACCCGGAAATCATCAAGATGCTGGGACGTATGAAGTTTCGTACCAGCTATGGACAAAACGTCCTGGCCCACGCCGTCGAGACGGCACACCTGGCGGCCATGATTGCTGCCGAGCTAGGCGCCGATGTCGAGGTGGCCCGTGCCGGCGCACTACTCCACGATCTGGGGAAAGCAGTGAGCCATGAGGTTGACGGTTCACATGCCCTCATCGGGGCGGAGATTGCCCGCCGTTACGGAGTTTCGCCCAAAGTAGTGAACTGTATCGCCTCGCATCATCACGACGAGGAGCAAACCAGTGTAGAAGCGATCATCGTCGAGACAGCCGATGCCATCTCGGGAGCTTTATTTTTATATGTAAGCGAGACCATGGAGTTCTACACCGCCATCCCCATCTCAAGGTGGTCCATCTCCGGGGAAACGTGGACA
>JBBITV010000177.1:0-7786 GCA_037440585.1 Chloroflexota bacterium | reverse complement strand
CGCGGCTGTCTGGCTTCAATTCCTCCAGGCTCTCGTCGTCGTCGAGGACGGCCAACAGGGTGCGCTGGTTCATGGCTTCTGGCTGCAACAGGTTGCGCAGGGAGGGCACCAAGGGCAGGTCTTCCCGAGCGAGCCAGCCCTGGAGCCGGCCCTTGCCCAGGCTCTCCAGGATGGTCACCCCCGGCACGCCCGCCTTTTCCCAGGCATCTAGCAGCGGTTTGAGCTTTTGTAAGTCCTCCAGGATCATTATCAATAGATGAGGCATTTCAACTTCCTCTTGTCAACTTCTTCTTGGCCAATCCGCGCACGCGGCTGACCGGCCAGGTGATCAGGATTCCGGTGTTTGGCTCGTCCAGGTTACCCAGGATACGCTCAGTGGCGGCGATCAGGTTGTCCAGGTTTATCTCCTCGCCAATAACGGTGAATATGGTGCGGTGGCGATATTCTTCCGCTTCAAACAGGCTGCGTAGCGACGGGAAGAGCGGCAGATCGTCGCGCAGGCGTTGCGCCCGGCCCAGGCCGCTGCTCTCCAGGATGGTCACGCCCGTCACGCCCAATGATTCCCAGGCGTGCAAGACCTGATCCAGCTTGTCTGGGCGATTGACAACCAACAACACAAACTCGGCCATACGTTTTCCTTTCCGCGTGTTACCCCGTCTCTCTGGCAGCTTGCGGTGTGCCGGACACGACCGGGTGGCCCGCGAAGACCCGGCGCAAGAGCAATGGCGTGACGAGAGTCGTCGCCAGCACCATCACCACCGCGATGGCGAACACTTCATTGTTGATAAAGCCGTTATCCAGACCGACCGTGGCGACAATCAGGCCAACTTCGCCCCGCGAGATCATCCCCGTGCCTACTCGCAAGGCTGCCTCATAGTCGAAGCTGGCCAGGCGTGCTCCCAGACCACTGCCGATCAGCTTGGAGATGATGGCGACGGCCACGATGAGCGTGGCGAACACCAGGTAGTCGCCCCCGATGAGGCGGGCGTTCGCCTGCAAGCCAATGCCAACGAAGAAGATAGGCACAAAGAAGGCATAGGCGATAGCGTGCATCCCAGCCTCGATCCGGTCTCGCCACGGGGTACGGGCAAACAGGACGCCCGCGATAAATGCGCCGGTAATGAGCGCCACGCCGCCCAACGCCTCCGCCGACCAGGCGAAAGCCAGCATGGCGACAACGGCCCCGGCCAGCAAGCCCTCGCTGACCGGCTGGCGGTCGGCCCAGCGGGTGAAAGCCGGGATGAGCCACGCTCCCAACACCGCCGCCGCCCCCAGGTAGACTGCCATCTTAACGACGACCCACACCACGTCCGTCAGGCCGCCGCCCTCGCCGGCCAGCGCCACGAACAGTGACAGGATGAGGATCACCACTACGTCGTCTATCACGGCTGCGCCCAGCAGGGCGACCCCCTCCCGGCTGCGCAACACCCCTAGCTCCATCAGCGTCTGAGCCGAGATACTGACACTGGTGGCAGTCAAAATGATTCCGATGAAGAGACTCTGGACCGGCGCGTAGCCGAAGGGCAGCGCCGTAGCCGCGCCCAAGACCAGTGGCACGGCGACGCCGAGGACACCGGCCAGCACGGCGACCCGGCCGGCAGCGGCCATCTCGTCCAGTTCGATCTCTAGCCCGGCGATGAACATCAGGAACACGACGCCCAGCTCGGCCAGCAGGTGGATCGTCTCCGGCAGGTGCGAGTCGCCAAAGATGGGCAGGTGCAACAGGTCGAGCACCGTCGGCCCCAGGATCAGGCCAACCAGCAGTTCGCCCAAGACCGCCGGCTGGCCAAGACGGTTGCTGACCAGGCCGCCCAGCTTGGCGCCAGCAATCACAATCGCTAAGGCCAGGAGAAACTGCAGAATCATGCCTGGCCTTCCGGTTTCTCCGGTGGCACTTCCGTAGATGGGCTTTCCGGTTTCTCCGGTGGCTTTGGCAGGTCCTCATCCTGTCCGCTCACGGCACTCCGAAAGTCTCGGATCGCTTTCCCCATCGCCCGGCTAATTTCTGGCAATCTTCGCGGTCCAAAGAATAACAGGGCGAGAATGAGAATGAGAATCAGGTCAAGTGGTTCTGGACGAAACATTGTCCTTCCTCCTTCGCATAATCTTCGCACATTTATTGTATCATAGGTTTTGGCAGGCCACAAGCCGTTATCAGTAACAGTCTACCTCGAGAACCGGCGCGTAGCCGCCCACTCGACGATTCGGCTCACCATTTGCGGGTAGCTGTATCCGGCTACCTCTGCAGCCAGGGCGAAGCTGCCATCTTCAGAGATGTCGGAATTGGGATTCACGTCCAGGACGTAGATCCCATATTCAACAGCAAATCAAGTATCAGCGCTGCTGTCCACGAAAAATCCGCCGCGCCGCAGCCGTCGCCGGTGGCCGGGTTGTAGTACTCGCGGAAGCCAGACTGTGCCACGAGTTTCAGCGTGTGCTGGCGGACCGTTTCGGCCAGATCGTGGTAGCCGTAGCGGCGCAGCCCCTGGATGATCAGCCAGTTGGTCACGACCCAGATTGGTCCGCGCCAGTAGCGGCGGGGATTCCAGTGGGCGCTGGCCTTGCTCGTCGTCGGGACGTAGTAGCGCGAGCCCGTGCCAGGCGCATACTCAGCCGGGTCTTGCAGGTGTGCGACCAGCCGGCGCGCCTGCTCGGCATCGGGCAAGCCAGCGAACAGTGGTATGAACGCCGCGATGGTGTGCTCGGGGATAGCGCTACCAGCCCGCAGGTCGAAATCCAGGTACCGCCCGCCTTCATTGTCCCATAGCTTATTCGCAAACGCCTGGCTCGTCTGTACCAGCCAGCCATCGATCTCGTCGGCCAGCTCGTTTAGCTCCGCGGCCAACACCCGCAGGTCTTCGTTCGCCCGGTGGAGCACTGCGTTGAACAGCACGTCCTGCACCAGGAACGGCGATTCGGTGACGAGCTTGCGCTGGTCCCAGCCCGCGCGGCGGCCCAGGTCGATCAGGTAGACAAAGCGATCGTAGTCGGTGTCGGTGGGGCGTTCGTCAGATGGGACGTGGACGGCGTCCGTGCGGCGGTAGGCCGGCCGGCTGGCCGGGGTGATGGCGTCCATGATCCCGGCCCAGCGCGGTGAGTCGTCCAGGCCCGACTCCCACGGGTGGACGATGGCGACCAGCCCCTCGCCCAGAGGATCCCGCTCGCGGTACAGCCAGCGGTGATAGGCGAGCAGCGCCGGGAAGACCTCCTCCAGGAAGGCACGCGCCACCGCACGGCCGGTCGAGCGTTCGTAGACGGCGCGCACTGCCGTGGCCAGCACCGGCGGCTGGGTGATGCCCGAGGTACACACGTCCCCCGATGCATCCGGGCAGTTTTCGGTTTGCCAGAAGGTGGCGTCCGGGAAGTACTCAGACGACGGTTGATGGTAGATGATGTGCGGGATCATGCCGCTCCGCCACTGGCCGCGCAGAAGTGAGCGGATCTCTTGTCGTGCCCGCTCCTCATCGAAGTGCGATAGGCCGATGGCAATGAAGGCCGAGTCCCAGTTCCACTGGTGAGGGTACTGGCCGGGGGCTGGCCGGGTGTAGCTGCCTTGATCATTAGCCCGTAGTACGCTTCGAGCGTAGTTTAGCAGGTCTTGCATGCCTTGCCTATCCCTCAAGCACAGATTTTTTAGACACGCTCCAAGTTGATCGCTCTACCACTCTGGGGATCCATCCAGCGGATCTTGGCCGGCTCCAGGAGCAGCCAAAGGGGTGGTTGCGGTTCCACGGCAAAATCGGCGCCGGTGGTGACTTTGAGGCTCTCTGAGTCCACCTGTACTCCTTCGCTTCGCTCAAGGACAAGGGTCAGGAGCAAGTGCGAGCCCAGGGGTTCGACGACCAACACCCGGGCCGGCAAGGCCCCCGGAACCGGTTCGGTCCTGGCCTGGATGTTTTCAGCCCGGATGCCCAGCAGAACCGTGTTCCCCAGACGAGCCTGGAACCCCGGTGGAGCAGCCAGCGCTTGTCCTTGAGCGGAGCGAAGGAACTGGCCGCCGATGGAGACAACGACCTGGCCATCAGCCATTTGAAGCGTGCCTTTCAGAAAGTTCATGGGCGGGTTGCCAATGAAGCCGCCGACAAAAACGGTCGCCGGTTCGTCGTATACCTTCAACGGGGTATCACTCTGAATGATCGCACCGTCCTTCATGACCGCAATCCGGTCCCCCAGGCTGAGCGCCTCCACCTGGTCGTGGGTCACGTAGATAGTGGTTGCCCGGATTTCCTGCAGGAGCCGCTTCAGTTCGGCGCGCATTTGCAGGCGCAGCAGGGCATCCAGGTTGCTTAAGGGCTCGTCCATGAGCAGGACAGCCGGTTCCATCACGATGGCCCGGGCTACCGCCACCCGCTGGCGCTGGCCGCCGCTCACCTGGGCGGGATAGCGATCCAGCAAATCGCCAATTTGCAGCAGCCCGGCGGCTGCCTGCACCCGCTGCTTGACCTCATCGTCGGGTCGTTTCTGCATCCGTAGCCCGAAGGCGACGTTCTCAAAAACGGTCAGATGCGGGAAGACCGCATAGCTCTGGAAGACCATGGCAATCCGCCGCTGGCGGGGCGGCCGGTCGGTCACATCCTGCCCGTCGATGGCAATGCGCCCCCGGTCCGGGTATTCCAGGCCCGCCACACAGCGCAGCAGGGTCGTCTTGCCACAGCCACTGGGACCCAACAGGACGATGAATTCCTGGTCCCGGACGGTCAGGGTCACATTGTTCACCGCCGTCACTTTGCCAAACGTCTTGTGCACACCTTGCAGGCGAATTTCGGCCATCGTGGAAACTCCCTCTACTTGACGCCCTGGTCTACCTGTGTACTTGTGTACCTGGGTACTTGATTTCGGCCATCGTGGAAACTCTCCTACTTGACGACCCGTCCCCACAGATTCAACAGATAGCGGCGGATGACGAAGATAAAGACCAGCGCCGGGGCAATCATAAAGAAGCCGCCAGCGAAGCGAAAGGGTAATGGAGATTCATTCAACACGGTCAACACGTGGGCGGGCAGGGTGCGGTTGCGCAAGGTCAGGATGGTCGCCGCGAAGACCTCGTTCCAGGAGAGGACGAAGGTGAAAATGGCGGCGGCGGCCAGGCCGGGTAGGGCCAGGGGCAGCGCCACGCGCACAAAGGCCTGCAGGCGATTGCAGCCCAGGGTGAGGGCGGCTTCTTCCAGCTCTTTGGGTACGCTGACGAAGATGCTCCCGGTGACCAGGATGGCGAAGGGCAGGGCCAGGGCTGTATGGACCAGCGCGACGGCGATCAGGGTGTCGTACAGGTTCCATTGGATGAAGGTGACGGCCAGAGGGATAGACAGGATGACGATGGGAAAGGCCCGGGTGGTAAGAATCAGGACTTTGAAGGTCTCCCGGCCCGGGAACACAAAGCGAGCCAGGGCATACCCCGCCGGCGCGCCAATGACCAGGGAAAGGACCAGGGTGATCAGTGCTACTCCGATACTATTCAGGGTTGCACTCAAGACGCCATGGGAGTTCAGGAAGAAGACCAGGGTGTCCAGTGAAAAGGTGTCTGGCACCAGCGTCTTGGGCCAGGCATACACCGCCGGGCGGGGACTCAGGGCGGTGAACGCGATCAGGAACAGGGGAAACAGGACCCAGGCCGACAAGATGAGGGCCAGCCCATAGAGCAACAACCGCCCAGAACGCCGTCGCAGAGAACCAGGTTGTCTCATAAGGCCAATTCCTCCGCCCGGGTGCGCAGCGCGCGCAGGTACAACCCGGTGTTCAGGATGGACAGGAGCAGAATCAAGACGGCATAGGCGGCCGCTACGTTAGTATTGCGATAGGTGCCATACCAGTAATAGGCCTCGCCGGCCAGCACCGGCAGGGTGCGTCCGGCCAGAGCCACCACCACGGCAAATACCTGAAAGGCCAGGATGGTGCGCAAGATCAGGGCTACCTGTAAGCTGGGCCGTAGCAGCGGCAGCATCACATACCGCACCCGCTGCCACAACCCGGCCCCGAACACCTCGGCCGCCTCCAGGTATTCCCGGGGGATCAACTGCAAGCCGGCCACCAGGATCACCATGACGATGGCCGTGGCCCGCCACACTTCGGCCACCACGACGGCGGCGAACAGACCTTGGGGGTTCTCATAGCTCAGCAACAGGATAGGTTTCTGGATCAGTCCCAGGTTATGCAGAAAAGAGTTCAAATAGCCGCGCTCCGTGAAAATGGTAAGCCAGACGATACCAGCCGCCAGGTCGGAGATGCCCAGGGGAATGGTCCAGGCGTACAGGAACAGGCCCGAGCCCCGCAGGCCAGCCTGGACCAGCAGCGCCATCCCCAGGGCCAGGACGACCTGCAGCGGCACAATAACCAGGATAAGGACCAGGGTGTTGCGCAGGGCATCCCGGAAGGCCACATCGCCCGCCATCCGCTGCACATACTCCAGGGTGAAGACCCCTTCCGGCGACTGGACGGCCAGGACGAGGGCCTCGGCCATCGGCCAGGCGAAGAAGACCACCAGAAACAGGATCGATGGCAGAAGCAACAAATATGGGCCCAGGCGGCCCAAACGACGGTTCACGATACAACCCTCTTTCCAATGACCAAATCCCAATGACCAAATCCCAATGACCAAATCCCAAATCCCAAATCCCAAATCCCAAATTTGGCCATCGGGATTTGGGATTTGGGATTTGGGATTTGGGATTTGGTCATTGATGAGGTGTTATTTCACCTTACACGCACCCTCGCTGGGCGGGTCCGGCGGCCAGCAGGGAGCCTTGGTGGTATCCAGGATGCCCTGCATGATCTTGGCTTCCTCGTCCAAGACCTTCGCCACGTCTTCGCCCTTGATGACAATGCGAGTGAACGTGTCCAGGAACACCTTGTTGTACTCCCCGCCTTGGCCCCCCAGGCCCACGGGCAACAAAGACGGCAGGGCGTCCTTGGCGGCGGATTGCTTGGCGACCCCTTCGGCCTGCAGACGGATTCCGGCCGGCAGGTCCTGGGGGGTGGGAGCGTCCACCACCGGGAAGAAGGCGACTTCCCGCAGGGTAGTAATCTGCACCTGGGGGCGCGTCAGGTACTCGATGAGCTGCTCTGCCCCGGCCCGGTTCGGGGCGCCTTTGGGGATGCCCAGCCCGGCAAGAACGGGCATGAAGCCCCGGCCCTTGGGACCGGCTGGCGATGGCATGACCACAAAGTCATCAGGCCGGTCTTTGACGGCGTTGATCAGGCGGGCAGTGTGGTCCCAGGCGATCCATACCTCTCCCGACAGGAGGGGTTCCTGCATGAACTCGTAGTTCACCGACTGGGGGTTCACGTACTGCCACAGGTCCTTGAAGGCCTGCCACATCTGCACCGCTTCAGGACTGCGGTAGCCGGTCACCTGGGTGCCCGTGTAGGATGGGTACAGGTAGCCCTGGAAGAAGCGGTGCATCAGGCCCTTGGGGCCGGCCGGGAAGCCCAGCTTCCGCTCGCCGGTGGCCTTCTGAACGTTGGCCGCCCATTGTTTCAACTGGTCGTAGGTCAGGGCATCACGGTTGGCCCCCTGAGGCAGGTGCTCCAGAGCCTTCTTGTTGGCGACCAGGAGATACGTGGCCTGCATCCAGGGGACGTAGTACTGCTTGTCCCTGGTGCCCATCTTGCCCAGCTCCACGAATGCGGCGGGGAATTTCCGGTCGCCGAGCCTGGCCAGGAGGGGGGTGACGTCTTCCATCGCCCCGGCCTGGATGAAAGGCGGGAAATCACCGTGCAGGCCGCCCACCACCCCCACCGTGACCTTGCCGGCCTTGCTCTCAGCCACGATACGGTCGCTTTAGGGGCC
>JBBITV010000176.1:0-7795 GCA_037440585.1 Chloroflexota bacterium | reverse complement strand
GTTCGCTGCACTGCGGCAGCGCGTCGAGATGCAGTGTAAACCCGGCCGCCTGCGCCTGCTGGAGGCACTCATCAATATGGGACATGGCCCAGCTCGTCAGGGACTGGCCTTCCTGATCGGTCAGGGCGGAGATCAGGCTCTCGTCCCCGAGGATGCGCTCCGCGGCGGCCTGCCGCCATTGCTCGAAGGATACCGGGTCGTCCATCGAGTTTCCTCCTTCTTGTCCGGCCATAATCGAGAAGTATACCCGAACAGCCACTGTTTAGCAAATCTTGTTCGCGCGAGGAGAGGGCCCTGTCAAAGTCCGTGCCAACATTGACAGGCGGCGGCGTTTCTGGTATAAAAGGGCGCAGCGAAATTCAGGGTGTCGGCGACAAGTACGCCGCCAGGTGTTTGCCAATAGACCTCCCGCGAGTTTGCGGGAGGCGAGCCGCGACTTCTGTCAGCGAAAGGAGGACGCCAACATATCGATCCTGGAGAATACCGGCCCATCCCGCACCATCACTGAAGGCGGGCGCGCGCTGGAGCTCTTCACCGACCGCACCGACGCCATCCGCCTCTTCCTGGCCTACCTCCACGACGACCCGCCCCGCGAGCGCATCCTGTTCTTCCACGGCGATGGCGGCAACGGCAAATCGTTGCTCCTGCGCTTTCTGCGCAAGCATTGTCGCAAGCGCCTGCAACCGGAGGATTGGGCGTGGCTCAAAACGCTGCCTGACGAAGAACTCATCTCCCACATCCGGGACGCCCAGGACGCGGAATCTGTGCCGGTCGCCCACCTGGATTTCGGGATGCCGCCGCGCGGCGATCAGCGCCCGCAGGAACCTTTCTATGCGTTGCTGATGCTGCGGCGTGACCTGGCCGGCCACGGCCTGCACTTCCCGCTCTATGACTACGCGACGGTCTGGTACCTGTACAAGACCCAACAGCTCACCCCGGAGCGCCTCCGCAGCCTCTTCCCCGCCGAAGAGCTGGAGTTCATCACCACCGTGGCCGACGCCATCACCGGCCTGCCCTTCGGCGGCCTGGCGAAAGCGTTGCTCAACGTGTTCAGCAAGCACCTGCGCGAGCGGTTCACCCTTTATATGCAACACGCGAGCCACAGCTCGATCTCGACAAAGCCTCGGCGCGCGTGCGGGAACTTTCGCAGGCGTATAGATTGAAGATCGATCCAGCGGCCCACGTGTGGCAGCTTTCGGTGGGCGAGCAGCAGCGGGTGGAGATTATCAAGGCCTTGTATCGCGGCGCCAGCCTCATTATCCTGGACGAGCCGACGGCAGTGCTCACGCCGCAAGAGGTCAACGACCTGTTCGCGACACTGCGGCGCATGGTAGGCGAAGGCCATGCGCTCGTCTTTATCTCCCACAAGCTGCACGAGGTCATGGCGATTAGCGACCGCGTGACGGTGTTGCGCGACGGGCACGTGATCGGCACACGGCCCACGCGCGAAGTCACGCGCCACGAGCTGGTCAAGATGATGGTCGGGCGCGAGGTCAAGCCGCTGGCTCCGCAACCACTGGAAGCCGGCCCGGTGCGTCTCAGAATCCAGGGGCTGCGGACGCTAGGCGACCGCGGCACGGAGATGCTGCGCGGCGTCGACCTGGAAGTCCGCGCGGGCGAGATCGTCGGGGTGGCGGGGGTCTCGGGCAACGGGCAGCGTGAGCTGGCGGAGTGCCTGGCCGGGCTGCGCAAGGTCACGGCGGGCGCGATCACGCTGGACGGGCAGGAGATGACACACGCCTCGCTGCGCAAGCGGATGGAGGCGGGTCAGGCTTACATCCCCGAAGAGCGGATGCGCGACGGCGCGATCAGAGATTTTACCGTAAACGGCAGCCCCGTGATCGCCCGTACTGCCTCTTCGACCCGGGATTCGTTGCCCTCAGGCAACATCGCTTCGATGATCGCCGGTGTGAACCAATGCAGAGCCGCACAGTGACGCGCGGCCGTCGCCGTGGCTGGGGGTAGGCCCGCAATGACAGCCTCCGCGACCAGGGCTGCCTTGGTCTCAGGGCTTTGCGCCGACTGCGGTTGGTTCAGCATCTCATCGGCCTTCATGTTACCACCTTGTTTCAGGCGAACTTTCTAACCTCGCCCCAAGGGATGAGTATCAGGGGCTGTTTTGTGACTCTCTAACGCGGCCACAATGGCCCGGACCTCTTCCACCAGACGGGGCGCAGCGTCGAAAACGGCCTGGCCGCGGATGTCCGCTTCGACGACGGCGGGGTCGGCGGGCAGGTGACCCAGGGCAGGTATGCCCGGTGGCGCATGGGCGGCGATGAAGCGCCAGTCCGCCTCGCTGCGCACTTTATTCCCCACCAGGTAGACCCGCTGGATGCCCAGGTCGGCGGCCAGGCGGGCGATGGTCCCGGCGGTGTCCAGGCTACGCCGCCCCGGTTCCACGACGACCAGGAAGGCGTCCACGCCCTGCGCGGTCCCCCGCCCCAGGTGTTCCACCCCGGCTTCCATATCCATGATGACCACTTCCTGGCGGCGCAGCAGGAGGTGGCTCATCAAGGCACGTAACAAGGCGTGCTCGGCGCAGAAGCAGCCCTGGCCGCCGTGCTTGACCGTGCCCAGTTGGAGCAGCCGGATACCCCGATGGACGATACTGAAGCGCTCAGGCAGATCGTCCACTTGGGGATTGAGGCGGAAGAGGGCGCCGGGCACGCCGGGCCGGGCGCCTGTCCGCTCCTCGATCAGGTCAGCCATCTCGGCAATGGGGCTGAGGCGAGCCTGCACATCGGCAGGCATGCCCAAGGCCCAGGCCAGGTTGGCGGCGGGGTCGGCGTCGATAGCCAGGACGGGGCGGCCCTGCTGGACAAACACGTGAGCAAGAAGGGCGGCGAGAGTCGTCTTCCCCACGCCGCCCTTGCCGGAGATCGCAATTTTCATCCCATTCCCAATTCCAAATTGCCATGCTGAGCGAAGCGAAGCATCTGGTGTGGTGATTAACGAGACCCCTTCACTGCGTTCAGGGCAGGCTCTTCGCTCCGCTCAGGGTGACAGGGTGACTTTTGCGCCATTGCCCAAATTGTCATGCTGAGCGAAGCGAAGCATCTGGTGTGGCGGTCAACGAGACCCCTTCACTGCGTTCAGGGCAGGCTCTTCGCTTCGCTCAGAGCTTGCCCTGAACGCAGTGAAGGGGTGACGACCTTGACAACGTGTCATGCTGAGCGAAGCGAAGCATCTGGTGTGGCGGTCAACGAGACCCTTCGCTCAGAGCTTGCCCTGAACGCAGTGAAGGGGTGACGACTTTGACAGGGTCCTATGAACCCGGCGTCATGCAGCCAAATACCGGTCAACATGGACTGGCTGTGACGTCACGAAGTGGCCGTAGTTGAAGTTCGGTTCTACCAAACGGGCCTTCAGCGCGCCCAGGTGGGCCTTCTCTCGGACGAGGGTCTGGTACACGCCTGCCCGTTCCACCTGGCCGATGAAGATGAGCCCCACCAGCACGTCGTCGCGGAAGACCAGCTTGCGGTAAACCTGGTCGCGCCGCCAGGCGAAGACCTGGTAGCCGTTGCCTTCGACCGGGTTGATCTCGCCCACGGAGATGACAGGCAGCCCACCCAGGTCCATCGCATTCAACAAGCTGAATGCACCCACGAAGCGCCGGTCGCCGCCGGCCATATTCTCCCCGGCCACGTGGCCCATTGCCACGGCGTTGGTCCAGATGCCGCTGACGACGGCCTCACCGGTGACCACGTCGGTGGTTTGCACCACGTCGCCGGCGGCGTAGACGCCCGGAGCGCTGGTGCGCATTCCCTCGTCTACGAGCACGCCCCGGTCTACCCGCAGACCCGCTGCCTGGGCCAGTTCGACGTTGGCCCGCACACCGGTGGCCACGATCACCAGGTCAGCCGCCAGCTCCCGGCCATCCCGTAGGGCGATGCGCTTGGGTTGGTCCGCCCGGTGCTCGATCTGGGTGAAGGTGTTGTCGAGGATCACCTCAATGCCGGCCGCTCGGACGACGGTGGTGAAGATGGCCGCGCTCGCGGCATCGAGCTGCTGGGGGACAATGCGGTCCATCAGCTCCACCACCGTCACAGCCAGGCCCAGGTGGCGCAAGGCGAAGGCGCATTTCATGCCGATGCGCCCCGCGCCCAGGATCACCGCCCGGCTGGCGCCCCGGACCGCTTGAGCAATAGCCAGGGCGTCGTCCCAGCGGCGCAAGGTATAGACGCCGGGGCCGTCCAGGCCGGGGATGGGGGGCCGGATAGGCGAGCTACCCGTCGCCAGCAGCAGCCGGTCGTAGCTCAACTCTGCACCGTCATCCAGGGCGACGGTGTGGGCCGCAGGGTCGATCCGGGTGACCCGCCGCCCCAGGCGCACGTCCAGGTTGGCCGGCAGGTGGGCCGGATCGCGTCGGATCTGCTCCGGTGGCTTCGTCCCTTCGATGAGGTAAGGAATGAGGGGCCGGTGGTACGCGGGATGCGGTTCGTCTGAAATCACGACGATCTGGCCGGTTCGATCCCAGCGCCGGATGCCCTCAGCCGCCGCCGTCCCGGCCGCGCTGTTGCCAATGATCACGTAGCGCATGGCCCAGCCTCCTTTACGTTGCCGCCGCCGCAGCGCGCCGTTTTTCGTGGGCGAAGGCGTCCACGTCGGCGAAGATCAGCGCGTCGGTGGGGCACGACTCTACGCAAGCCGGCACCTCTCGGCTGGGGCACAAGTCGCACTTGACTGCTTTGGACAGCATGACCTGGCGCTGGACCACGCCGTAGGGACAGACCATGATGCACGTCCAGCAGCCAATACAGCGATCCCAGTCACATAGAACGGCCCGGGTGAGGGGGTCGTAGTGCAGGGCGCCGGCAATGCAGGCGTTCACGCAGGGGGCGTCGTCGCAGTGGCGGCACAGCACCGGTACTTTGCGCCCGTCGGCGGCCTCGACAAAGAGGCGGGGATAGGGCCGTGGCGTTTCGAACATGGCCGTGAAAAGCTCCCCCGATTGGGAGTGGGCCACGGCGCAGGCCAGGACGCAGGTCTTGCAGCTTGTGCACAGGTCAGGACGGATGAATACGCGCTTCATAGCCCACCTCCTATGCCGCCAGACCCAGGCCGGCCCGGCGTTCTTTGAGAACCGCCACCAGCTTCTCGGCCGCCTTGACCGGGTCGGTCTCCACGATGAAATAGCCGCCCAACAGGTCTTTCGCCGCGCCGGTCAAAACCTGGGTCACCAGCGGGCCGCCGGTCACCGGTGGAACAACGCCCACGTGGGTGGGCAGACCGATCGCCACCGCCCAGGTGCCAATCGACACGGCTTTCTCCATAGCCGCTTCCGGCGCGGTAGCGACCACGGGCAGCTTGTCCAGGTCCACCCCCAGTTTGTTGGCCACAGCCACGGCAATGGCCACGGCGCGGGTGTTGTCCACGCAGGAACCGGTATGCAGCGCCAGAGGCAGGGGGCCGTTCAGCCCGGCCGCCTGGCCCAGGGCGGTCATGACCGCCTTGAGCCCTGCACCGGCATACTGCTCGGTCGCCTGGGGGGTCATCAGGCCGTGGCGGGAGAAGGCGCCCGAGGCACAGCCCGTGGACAGGATGAGGACGTTGGCTTTGGCCAGCTCCTTCACCAGGGTCAGGAAGTTCCGATCCTGGGGCACCTTAACGTCGTTACAGCCGGCAAACAGGCACACGCCCAGCAGATTGCCGTTCACAATGTTGTCGATGAGGGGCTTGAGAGGATCGCCGCCATTCACTTTGGCCAGCACGGCCAGGACCGCTTCAACAGAGATGCCCGCCAGGGCGTCGCGGCGGACGTCGGGAATGTGGACGCGGGCCGGGTCGCGCTGCTTGAAGGCTTCGATGGCCAGTTCCACGATTTCGCGCGCCCCCTCGGCCGCCCGCTCCTCTTCGAATGCAACGTGCACCGCGCCGGGCATCTTGGCGATGGGCATGGTGGTGATGACCCTGGTCTGGAACCCCTCGGCCACTTTGGGCAGGCTGGGCATGACGCACTGGTAGTCGGCGACGACCGCGTCCAGGGCGCCGGTGAGGATGGCCAGCTCTTGCGCCAGGGAATTGGCTACCTGGGGCACGCCGTGGCGCATCATCAACTCCTGGCCGGTGCAGCAGATGCCGACGATGTTGATGCCCGCCGCGGCTCCGGCTGCCTTCGCCTTCTCCTCCATTTCACCCGCCACCTGCAGCACCACTTCGGACAGGACCGGGTTATGACCGTGAACGGCAATGTTGACAGCGTTGGCCTTGAGGGCGCCCAGGTTGGCGCTGGCCATCACCGGCATGGGCACGCCGAAGAGAATGTCCGAGAAATCAGTCGCCATGTAGAGGCCGGCATAATCGGCCAGGGCGCACTTGATGGCCCCCAGCAGGATGTTGACCGGGTCGGCATCGACACCGTTGGTGGTGCGGTGCATCACTTCGGAGACGGCGGCATCGATGCCGTAGGGCAGCAGCCCCAGTTTCTGGAAAGCCTCCACCCGGCGCGTCGTCAGAGTCCGGCGCACCCAGGCCGAGGGCTCCTCGCGCTCGGAGAATTCCTCCAGGGCCACCTCGGCCAATTCCCCGGCGATCTGAGCGGTGCTCTTGCCGTCCAGGGCGATGCCCATGCGCCCGGCCACGGCGCGCAGCTTGGACTCGTCGCGGATGGCGTAGGCCGGAGCATCGCCATGGCTGAGTTTTTTCATCGTGTGCGCCAGGTGCTTGGCGTGGCCGGAGTGAGCGGCGGTGCCGGCGGCGATGGCGCGGGCCAGCCCCCGGGCGACGATGGTATCGGCCGTCGCGCCGCAGATGCCAGCCGTGGGCCCGCTGACCCCGAAGGGATCGATACGGCAAGGGCCCTGCAGGCAATGGCGGCAGCACAGGCCCGTTTCCCCGAAGCCGCACTGGGGCTGCTGGGACAGGTAGCGGTCCCAGGTGGTCGTCACCCCCAGGCGGTCGGCCAGTCCCAGCATGTGCTGCACAGCCGGGTCAATGGATTGTTTTTCGAACCGTAATTCTATTGTTGGCATGGGTTCCCTCCTCACTGAGTTGGCCTGGTAGACCGGCAGACCCGACAGGTCTCGGAGACCTGTCGGGTCTGAGTCACATCCTCCAGGAAAGCCATCCCGTAGACTCGGTTATTGACTTGGTAACGCAGACACGTGGAGAAAAAGGTGGATATGATCTGCTATGTTAAAGCCGGTTGACTTGCCGATGAGACGCCTTTATTATATCCAAATCGGGGAGGGGGATCAAAGGGAGTGGCTAAGGGCCGCCGCAGGGAGTTCCACCCGCGCACCCCGATGCGCAGTCTCATGAAGGCCGTTTGGACCACGAAGACGCGAAGTGAACGAAGTCACGAAGCACTAAAAGCACGAAGAACAGACAATGTGTAGGATGCGGTTGACGAATGGACCCGATTGATGTATATTGATGGACGGTGCTCAATCTTAATGGGTTGATGGATTGACAAATGGAGGAAACATCACTATGAGCAACTACTCCGGCAGATCAAACTGGCCCGCTTTGAGCGGCTGAGCCGAGAGGCCGGGCGGGAAGCTGAACGGCAGGGGCTGACTGAAGAGCAGCTTGAACAGGAGATGGAGGAGATCAGAAAACAGATCTATCAGGAGCGCTATGGCTGAGCCGCCAAAGCCGCTGCGAGTAATGGCTGATGCCAACATCCTGATCGCCGGCATTCTCTTCCCGCGTTGGTTCCACTTTTCTGCTACAGTTTGTACGCTCGCTTTGCCAGGTCGTACGCCATCGCGCGCGCCATCTCGGCCGCATCGTCCATGTCCACGATGCCGCGCGCGACCAGGCCCGCGAGCCAGTTGACGCTGGCGCGCCGCCA
>JBBITV010000175.1:0-7868 GCA_037440585.1 Chloroflexota bacterium | reverse complement strand
CACCGATCAGTTCATCCCAGACGATCAGCGGCACACCCAGCACCGATTTGAGAGGGAGCTGGCTCAGGGGGGGATCGGCCAGCAGGGGATCGGTCGTCACGTCGAGGACGGTGATGGGCTGGCCCTCAGCCGCCACCCGCCCGGCGAGCCCTTCACCGATACGGAAGCTGGTCTGGTTGAGGAGCCCCCGCTCGATTCCACATAGCGCGCGTACAACGAGCCGGTCGTCCTGGCGCAGCAGAATCATGCCTGCATCGGTCGCAGTGCACCGCACCAGGCGCTTGATCAACTCTCCGAGTAACTCGTCGATGTCCAGTGAGGTCAGGCCAACCTCGGAAATCTCACCGAGGGCGGCCAGCAAGTCCTTGGCCTCCCGTTCGCGCTGGTACGATCTGGCGTTGGCGACGGCAATAGCCGAGGCATTCGCAATGATCTGGCAGAGATCAATCTCCTGCCGGGAGAAGACGCCCCGCTGGCCCAGGTTGCACACCTGGGCGATGCCGATCACGCGATCCTGGAGAATGAGGGGAACCATGAGTGCCGAGTGAACGTCGTGGTCAGGCAAGAGCCGGCGCAGGCTGGTGACAAGGGGATCGCAGCTCGCGTCGGTGGTCATGAGCGGTTCGCGGGAAAGCGTGACCGTTTCAATCGCCTGGCTGTTCCGGAGGGCCATTCTTCTGGGCTCCATACCGCGTAATGGCTGATAACTTGCAGCAACCCAGCCGGTCTCCCCTTCATCGTCAAACAGCACCAGCACGCACTGATCGGCGTGGACGGCGCGGGCCATCTCGTCTACAACCAGTTGGAGAATGTGGGAGAGGTCGAGGGTGGCGTTGAACTGGCTGGACAGGCGGTGGATGAGCCAGAGGCGTTGGGCGTGCTCTTCGACCTGTTCTGAGTAGCGGCACACCTGGGCGTACAATTGCGCCTTTTCAATCGCCGCGCCGATCTGCGCTCCGAGCCGCTGCAACAGGGGGAGGAGATCGGGGGTAAAGGGTTGCCAGGTGCGCATCCCCACGCCCAGCACGCCGACGACTTTCCCGCCAGCCTTCAAGGGAACATGCACGCGGGCGCCGTGACCCTCCGCCAGGGCCATCTGGCGTACGCTGGTCGTTTGGGTCACCGGGCTCTCCTCTACCAACGGCATACCTGACCGGGCCACCTGACCGGGCACACCGGCGCGAATATCCCCCGGCCGCTTGTTCATCGCCGCGATGAGCTCGGCCGAGAATCCGCGATGCACAGCCAACTGAAGATCACCATTCTGCTGATCGTACAGGAAGATGGCGCCAATTTCCAGGCCAGTCGCTTCCAGAACCGCGTCTAAAGCACGGTTCAAAACCTCGCTCAGGTCCAGGGATTGGCTGATGGCCTCGCCGACGGTGGTGTGTGCTGCCAATTCCCGGTTGTGATGTTCAAGCTGCTCGTAAACGCGCTGTTCGACAAAGCCTTCTAGCTCGCGAACGCGACTCGACATGCGACCCCCTTCAAATATCAAAGACCGACATTTGACACCTGGTATTTGAGATTTGACACTAGCGTTGGATGGCGATATGGTCGCCCACGACGGTCCTGGTGCGCGCGAGCGTGCCAGCCGGTAGCTCGAGCACGTAGTGGGCATCCAGGACGATAGGCCCGATGCGGCCCGGGGCCAGGTGCTCGACGGCGCGGATCACCTGGCCGGTTTTGTTGACGTAAAGTACATCGATGGGAAAACGCATACCGAACATGTGGACGCCCCGGCAGGGTCGGATGAGCAGGCCCTCACCTGGCTGCAAGGGCGCATGCCCGATCAGCCCTTTCAGGCGCGTCCAGGCTGTCGTGGCAATTTCACCTCGCTCCACGAGAAGACATTGCCGCGTGACGTTGAAAGCTTTCATCTAATGTCTCTGTGTGACCGTCCTGGCGAATCCGAAAATGTGTGCCGGCAGGTGAATATTCATCTGCTCGATCTTTTCCATGAACCTGGGTCGAATACCCACAGGCTGCAGTTGTCCCAAGATCTTGCCGTCGCGAATACCGGTACGCTCAAAGGTAAAAACGTCTTGAATGACCACAACGTCACCCTCCATTCCCTGAACTTCCGTCACTTTTACTACTTTGCGTGTCCCGTCCTTGAGACGTTCCTGGTGGATAATCAGGTCAATGGCCGAGGCGATCTGTTCGCGAATGGCCCGCAGGGGGAGATCGAAGCCGGCCATCATGACCATCGTTTCGAGGCGGCGCAGAGTGTCGCGGGGTCCGTTGGAGTGGAGGGTGGTCATCGAGCCATCGTGGCCGGTGTTCATGGCCTGAAGCATGTCCAGCGCTTCGGCCCCACGACATTCGCCAACGACGATGCGATCGGGTCGCATACGCAAGGCGTTGATCACGAGTTGGCGGATGGTCACCTGGCCTTTGCCCTCGATGTTTGGCGGACGCGACTCAAGAGTGACAACGTGCTCCTGCTTGAGCTGTAACTCGGCCGAGTCTTCAATGGTGATAATGCGTTCGTCGCCCGGAATGAACGCCGATAAGATGTTGAGCAGCGTCGTCTTGCCCGAACCGGTACCACCGGAAATCACGATGTTCAGCCGGGCCTCAACGCACGCCTGCAAGAATTCAGCAATTTCGGCGGTGATCGTTCCATACTTGACCAGGTCGTCAACGGTCAGTGGCGTTTTGGAGAATTTCCGGATCGTCAGCACCGAGCCGACCAGGGACAGAGGCGGGATGATGGCATTGACGCGCGACCCGTCGGGGAGGCGCGCGTCCACCATCGGCGAGCTTTCATCCACACGCCGCCCAATGGGCGACACGATGCGGTCGATGATGCGGAGCAGGTGTTCTTCGCTGTCAAAGTACAACCCGGTTTTCTCAATGCGGCCCTTGCGCTCAATGTAGATGCTCTTGGGGCCGTTGACCATCACTTCGCTGATGGTTGGATCTTGCAGGAGTGGTTCGATGGGGCCATAGCCGAGGATCTCGGCTACGATGCGATCGAAAAGCTGCGCCCGCTCCGCCCGGCTCAGGATGACGGCCTCTTCCTGGAGAATCGCGTTGTACAGTTCCTCGATGGACCGGCGGACACGCTCGGTATCGGAGAGGTCCATGTTGGGATCGATCTCGGCCACCAGCCTTTCCTGGATGCGATTCTTCAACCCTTGAAAACTGCCGAATGCCTGGCCGGGGGCAGCCCCCCGTGTGTTGCGCCCGTCCGACTGTGGCCCTGCCGTGCCTATGCTAACTCGATTGCGGTCACTCATCTCTGGCCCTCCTGCTTAGGGAATATTGGTGTTCATGTGAACGAGTTCGACAGCCTGTTGGTAGTAGGGTATTGCACGTTGGAAAGCACCGCGCCGGGCGTGGGTCTCAGCCTGAGCGGTGTAGGAGGCGACTTGCTCGGCAATATCTTCGGGGAGCCTGGAGTTGGCTAGCGTTAGTGCCTGGCGGTAGTGACCCACTGACAGCTCAAACTCATTGGAGGCTACCAGGGCGTCACCCTGTTTCACCAATGCGCTTATCAGCCATGGTGCCACATGTTTGTTGGCGAAAGCCGGCTGAGCATCGTAGACGGCCTGGAAACGAGCTACGGCATCAGCCCAACGCTGCGCGGCAGCGAAGGTCAGTCCTTCCAGGTAGACATTTGCCAACCGGTATTCAGCCTGCACCTCAGCAGACTGAGGCCGCAGCTTGAGGGCGCTGTCAAACAGACCGACCGCCGTCTGCACGGCGGTCAGCGAATCGCCTGAATCCATGAGCAGCCCCCGCGCCCGCTCGAGGTAGCTAACATAGAGGTATTCCTCCACGGTCTCTCTTGCATAATCCGCGTCAAGCCTCCGCAGCGTTTCCAGGTCCTCGATGGTCCCTCGCCAGTTCTGGGCCTGAAACGCAGCCTTCCCACTTTGGAGAAGCTGGGCCAACTGAATCCTGGTTTGAACCTCGCGTAGTTGCTGTGTGGTGTCCCGATACTGGGGATCCTGGCGAATGACTTCCTCGAACCTGGCCCGGGCTTCTTCCCAGTGCCCCTGAGCTGCCAGTTGTACACCCTCGTCATACAGGCTAGCGAGGGCCAGTTGCTGCCGGGCGCGAGCCAGACCTTCGCTGGCGCCAGGATGGTTGGGTACTTCGGCCAGTACTGCCTCAAATTCAGTGCTGGCAACCGCAGCGTCTCCGGCGGCGAGGGCTTCTGCCCCGGCCTGGAGGTGGCGGCGCTGTTCAGCGGCCGAGCGGCTCTCGGTGAAGATCGGGTGAACCTGCTGCTGGAACACAAAAAGCCCTACGAGAAATACCATGAGTGCCACACCCAGAGTCGCGGCCTGCCCGGCGCGGCGCCGCTCGCGCCGGGTGGCGGTGCAGGTCGCCAGCCAGGCGGCGCGCCGGGCGTCCAGATCCGCCTTGAATCGCACCTCGTCGTACAGTTGCTCCAGGTCTTCCTCATCCGGGAATCCTTCCCGAAGGCGAGCCAGGGCTTGCAACGCGGCTTGCCACTCCCCACGTTGGATGTTCAAGATGGCCTGGTGATAGTGTTCGTCGGCGGACCACGTGGGTCCCGTAACGGAGCCTGAAGCCTGCCCAATCATATTACCTTTGCATTTTCTGGCTAGCGTGCGCCTCCCAGGGTCCCAAATGCATCGATGATCTGAGGTATCGCCGGTCCCAGAATGACCACAAACAGGGCCGGGAAAATCAAGAACACCAGCGGGAATAACATCTTAGTAGGTGCCTGGCGCGCCTTCTCTTCGGCACGCTGCCGCCGCCGGACACGCAGTTGCTCAGACTGGGCGTGCAATACTTTGGCGATGCTCAACCCAAGCTGATCGGCCTGTAAGATCACGGCGACGAAGTTGGATACGTCGGGCACATCCGTGCGTTGTGCCAGGTCGCGCAGCGAGTCGCGTCGGCTGACCCCGACGCGCTGTTCGGCAATCACCCGGTTGAACTCGTCAGCGAGGGCATTGTTCCACTTCTCGCCTATTTTCAACATGGCGCTGTCGAAACCCAGCCCGGCATCGACGGCGATCGTCAACATATCTAACGCGTCCGGTAGCGCCTTAATGATCTCCGCTCTGCGTTTCCCGATGCGCCGTTTGAGCCAAAAGAGGGGGAGGTAGAACCCCATCCCCAGTAGCGCACCGGTCACGACCAGCCCGTTCAGGCTCACACCCCGGCCGATGAGCAATGGAACACTGGCAATTCCGGCAGCAAGCGTGATCAATAACTGAATCCCCAGAAAGTCGGTCGGCGAAAGGCCATAAGGATTACCGGCGATGAGCAAGTTGCGCCGCAAGTTTTCGATATTCCGCATCGGGGCGATGCGACCCGCGATCTGGACCAACCGTCGGAGCACTGGTTTCAGGATGCGCTCGCCGAGCGGTCTCTGCATTTCGATCTCTTGCAAGGTTATCTTCTGCCCGGGTATGAGCGCAATCCGCTGTTCCAGGGACAGTTTATCCCCCGACGGTGTGAATGCGATCCACACCGCAGTAAAGCTGAGAGTAATCAAGGCGCCGACAAAGAGGGACACTTCTACCATAACTATCCTCCTAGACTATCCTCCTAGACCTCGATGTCGACAATCTTGCGAATGATCAGAAACCCAACCAACATCGCGATGAACGCGATAACCGGAAGAGCCAGGGTCCAGCCGGGCTTGAACAGGCGCAGCATGTAATTCGGGTTGATGATAAAGATGATCCCGCCCACTCCGAAGGGCAGGCCCGAGAGAATGTAACCGGTCGTCTTTTGCTGCGTGGTGATCACGCGGATTTCGCCGTGAATGCGGACGCGCTGGCGGATCGTATCGCTGATCGTTTCCAGGATTGTCGCCAGGTTGCCACCTACCTCCTGTTGGATATTGATTGCCGTGACGACCAGGTCCAGGTCATTGCTCTGGACACGCCTGGTCAGGTTCCCCAAAGCTGCCGCCAGGGGCAATCCCAGTCCGACCTCACGCACGACTCGGGCCAGTTCCTCCGAGGCTGGCGGGGGTGCTTCCTTGACAACCATGTCGAGTGCGTGCAGCAAGCTATAACCGGCACGCAGAGACCCAACCAACAAGGTCAACACATCGCTCAGTTGATCCTGAAAGGCCTTGAGCCGGCGGCGTTGGCGGTAGGCGACGTACCATCCCGGTCCGAGGAACCCGAGTGCGCCCAGGCCAGCCGCAACCAACACGTTTCGGACCACCAGGAGGCCGGCCAGGATCCCCAGACAGGTGATGGTGGTCTGGAGCAGGACGTACTCAGGCACGGTCAGGCTTAGATTCGCGCGGGTAAGCTGGGTTGTGATATCCGCAGCAAATTTCTGGGCAGTGATGGTCTGGTTCAGGCGCCGGGCGATGGGCGATAGCTCGCGCTTCTCCTTTGCGGTCACCTTGACGGGGCGTGCTTGCATCGCTTTAAGTTCAGCTTCCAGGCGATCTTCTAATGAGCGATCTCCCTGAGCCAGGTACAGTATCCCGACGAAACCAGCCACGACGGCCAGTCCCACCAGGCCGGCGACAACCAATGGTATCTCCATGTGCCTTTGTGCTCCATACCCTGGTGCACTGGAACGTTAGAACGTTGGAACGTCAAACCTTCTAACGCGCCAATGCTCCTGCGTACCACACCAGAATGTCAGTCCCATACAATAGACCGACCAGGGCGCCAAGAATCAAAAATGGGGCGTACGGAAGGTAGCTCCGCCGCCCCATAATCCGGGTAATCAGTAGAAAGGCTGCGGCTATCCCCCCGGCCAGGATACCCGAAGTAAGCGCGACCAGGACCTGTGGAAATCCCGTGACCAAGCCGATGAGCGCGGCCAGTTTTACATCGCCGCCGCCCATCGCCCCGGGCCAGGCTGCAGCGATGGCGGCAAACAGACTGAAGCCAATCGCTCCACCAGTCAATGCACTCGAGAGTGGTGGCCCGGCAGAAAGCCAGCTCGCCACCAGGGCCAGGATGATACTCGGGAGGATCACTCCGTTGAGTACCAGGCGATGCTCCAGGTCAATAACGGCGATCAGCAAGAACAAGCTGGCATAGACCGACGTCCAGATGAGTTGCCATGAGGGACCATAACGTTGCCACAAGATCCCGAAGAGGATTAGAGTTGCTATGACCACGGCCGTGTCCCGCCAGAGAGGGCTTGTGGAGAGTTGCCAACGACCTGTGCTAACGCGCCCACCGTCTGTCGACACCTTGGACGGAGCGAGGACGCCCGGTAGACGAGCACTGGTGATGGCGAGCAGGTATCCAGTTGCCATGCCCAGCACGACATAGATAGCTAGCATGTACGTGGTCTCTCCACAAGCCCTGTGTCCAACGGACGGCGTGGCAGCAGGGACAGGATGATAGTTTCAAGTTGCCGGAGTGCAGCCCTTAGGTTGCTGTGCCGATGGGGTTGGCAGGCTAAAGCCTGCACTCCTGATAGCAAAGAAGAGTCTTCATGCCCGCCCGTCTCGGGCAGTGTCAGCCGTGCGTTCCCGAATTCGACGGTATTCACACCACACGTCAGAGTGATCCGCCGTGAAATCGGTCCAGAAGACAGCCAGCCCGGCTCGGCCAGATCAAGCCGCTCACTCACGGTGAGTGTATCCCCCTCGTGCAACCCACTTATGCTGAATGTACCATCCGTGCCGGTGACCAGATCGCGCTCGCCGTCCGGTGTCTCGATCCTGAAGGTCCAACCGGGCAACACCGGCTCATCCATGTCTTGCCGTTGATCGCCGTCGGCATCCAGGTACTTGCGCACGACCAGGCTGGCCTGGCACGTCTGAGGGTCGGGTCTGTCGGGCGGCGTTGGAGGTTGCTGCTGTGCCGGCGTCGCCGTTGGCGTTGGCGTGTCGGTAGGCGTGGCCGTGTAAGTCGCCGTAGGAGTTGGCGTGTCAGTTAGCATGAGCGTGT
>JBBITV010000174.1:0-7913 GCA_037440585.1 Chloroflexota bacterium | reverse complement strand
CGCTCAGCATGACAGGGGGCTGAGCAGCTGCATATTTGGAATTGCTGGGAGCATGATTGACCCATCGATCTGGCTGTAGTATAATCCGATTAAAGCTGATCGCGAACAGTGCAACCCAGGAGAAAGACAATGGATGAGGTTAAGACCTTAATGACGGCCGAGGACCTGTGGGGTTTGCCGGAGGATGGCTACCACTACGAACTGGTGAAAGGAGAACTCATCCGTATGTCCCCACCGGGCATCGAACACGGCGACATCGCATCCGAACTGAGCGCACGCCTTCGCATGCACGCTAAATCACACAAGCTGGGCAGAGTCCTGGTGGAAGCCGGTTTCAATCTCGCACGACACCCGGATACCGTGCGCGGTCCGGATGTCGCTTTCCTTTCCTCAGCCCGAATACCACCCCAAGGGTTGCCAAGAGGCTTCTTCGAAGGTGCTCCTGATCTGGCCGTCGAAATCGTCTCCCCCAGCGAAACCGCCTCGGAAGTCCAGGAGAAGGTGCAAGATTACCTCACGCACGGCACACGCCTGGTCTGGGTCGTTGAGCCGGGCACGCGCACGGTAGTGGTCTACCGGGCGGACGGCTCCGCGCGACTATTACGCGACGAGGACACGTTGGAAGGCGAGGATGTGGTGCCGGGGTTTACGGTGAAGGTGGCGGAGTTGTTTGAGTAGGAGAGTTGGGCCGCCTATCAACCGGTCGATTGGCTCAATCCATCCCCCTTCTCCTGACAGCAAAACAGCGTTGGGGCAGCAGTCCAACTGCCGCCCCAACGTTGGAAACCGGGGACAGTGAGACTTACCTCACACTAAACACCACCCCCGCACTTCTCCCAAACACCTCCGGGAAGTACATCTCCCACGCCGTCGCGGGCAGCGTGCGGAAATCGCCGGCGACACTGGCGCGCATCAGGTAGGTGTACTCGTAGGTACCCTTAGCCAGGTACGTCGCGAAGGCCGCCACGCGGTCGTCGCGCGCCTCGGAGTGCGCCCAGTAGCTCCACCACGGGCGGGACCATTCGTCCTCATCCTCCTCTTTCGGCTTTTCCCGTAGCTCCGGTCCCTGCGCCGCCGCACTCGCCGTCTTCAGGCTGCGGTCCACTGCCTCGAAACCGGCGGGCAGCGGGTCTTCGAGCACCAGGTAGTACAGGTCGTTCGGGGCGACGAGGGTCAGCTTGACCTGGACGTACTCGCCCGTCTTGGCCGAGTCGATGGGCTGGCCGGTGGGTTTCAGGGTGGCCTGGTCCACGCCCAGGTACTGGCGGCCTACGACGATCCCCTTGCTTAGCGGCGGAATTTGCTCGGCCGGCGGGTAGTATTTCAGGTGGGCAGTGTAGTACAGGCGGCCGTCCCCGCCGCTGCGGTTGATGGCCAGCTCGTTGGCGGTGTCGGCCAGCAGGTCCTTGACGGCGATAGTCAGGGTCTTCGTCTGATCAATGTTACTTACATCCACCTGCCCGTCGCCCACCTGGCGAGTGTTGAGAGTCACCTGGTAGGTGTACTGGCCCTTGAGTTCGCCCGTGGCAACCATGTAGTCGGTCAGCGCCAGAACGGACCAGGCGGTTTGCTGGGTCGTCTCCCAGTGGCCTTCCTTGCGGGCGATCATCAGCCAGCGCACCGCGTTGGGCAGGACCGCGTTTTTCGGCTCGACGCGAGACAAGGCCATCAGGACCATGGCGGTGCTGCGCATGTTCGTGTTCATCGTCCAGTAGTCGACCTGGGCCTCTTCCCAGTGGGCGCCGGTGGCGCTCAACACCGCCGTCCCGGCAAACTCCGCCGATAACGTCTTGACCCGTGGGTTACTGGCACCTTCTAGACGGGCCAGGGCCATCATCAGCAGCGCTTTGCCGTAATGGCCGAGATTGGCGCGGTCGTCGTAAAGGCGGACGGTGCGGCCCAAGTCGCCGCGCCCTGCCTCGGCCAGGGCAAAGAGAATGAAGGCGCGTTGGTTGGCTTGATAACCTTGCTTAACGTCCACCGGCTTTTCCAGGAATTGCTGCAGGAACTGCATGGCGCGCTGCATGACGCCGTCGTCCACGGCAAATCCGGCGGCTTTGGCTTCATGCAAGCCCAACAGGGCATAGGCTGTGGTGAACGGGTTGCTTTCGTCGGCCAGCCACCAGCCCCAGCCGCCGTCCGGCTTTTGCAGGGCGTACAGGCGCTGGAGCTCCTTGCTGACGTTGACTTCGAGGCCTTGCCGGAGTGACTCCCGCTCGATCCCAAGCTGCTTGAGGGCACGGTAGGTCGCCACGTTGGGGAAGAACTTGCTGACGGTCTGCTCGCTGCACTCGTAGTCAAAGGACTCCAGGAACCTCAAGCTGTCGCGGCTGGCGGCAGCCAGGCTGGGGCTCAACTGAAGGATCAGGTTACCTTGAGTGCGGTCCAGTTTCTCTGGCAGCTTGATCTGCTCGACGATCCGGTCATCGACCTGGCCGGCGGTGGCGACGGTCTCTGGCGTGCTCCAGTGACGCACGGTCAACGCGGGAGGTTCGATAGCATCTTGGAAGTTGCCGCCCTTCGCTTCAAGTTTTAGCTTAACTTCTTCGGCCTGGCCCACTGTCGCATCCCAGGACACCAGCATCTTGCCTTTCGCCGGGATAGTGATCGTCTGCTGCGCTGGCCCGGCCAGGTCGATGCCGCTGCCGGTCAGGCGCACGTCGGTGGTGAGGGGCTGGTCGGTGTTATTGTGGACGGTGGCCGCCACCAGCGCCCGGTCTCCGGCGACGAAGAAGCGCGGTGTCGCCGGGACGACGAGGAGCATCTTGGTGCTCAACACGTCCACCCGCCCGTCGCCGACGAGGGTATCGGCGGTGACGCCTTTGGCGGTCAGGTTCCAGGTGGTCAGGTTGTCGGGCAGGGTGACTTTGAACTGGGCTTTGCCGGTTTCGTCGGTGACAACAGCGGCGTTCCAATAGGCGTTGTCATAGAACTTGCGGCGGACGGGTTCCTCGCCCAGCGCGCCACCGCCACCGCCCTTGGCCTCAGGCGTCAAGGTCTGATTGATCCGGTCAATCGAGCGGACCAGCGTTGCCGCTGTGTTGACGCCCAGGCCGCGCTGGCCGTAGAACGCTTGCTGCAGCGGTTGGGCAGTCTCTTCCGCCAGCGACTGGATGGCTTTATCGACCAGGGCGACGGAGAACTCGGCCTGGACCGGCTTGCCGGTGTAGTCGGTGGCCTCGACCGTATAGTTGACAGCATCGCCAGGCGTCGCCGTCAGCTTGTCGGGCTTGACGACCACATTCAGGAGTTTTTCGCGCACGGAGACATTCAGGTTGGTGTAGCCCAGCTTGAACTGGGGCACCGGGCTGTCGGGACCGCGGCCTTTCACCAATATGACTGAGATGAAGACATTGGGCACGTAGTCTGATCGGATGGGCAGCTTGATGGTTTCGCTGTTGCCCGGCAACGACAGGCGGCGCACTTCACGGATGCCACCCCGCTCGACGGTTAGCAACGCCTCGGCGCCCTTGAACGGCGCCGGGATGAGGATCTCGGCGGTCTCGCCTGGCGTGTAGGACTTCTTGTCGGCGACCAAGTCGATGCGGTCGTTGTTCTCCATACGCCAGTTAACAAAGTCGCGCCCGGCTACCCAGAGGTAGGTCGCGCTGCGCACGGTCGCCCAGGCGGAGTCCTTGCCTTCAGCAACGATGCGATAGACACCGCCGGTCTTGGGGGTGAACCTGGCCACGGCCTCGCCCTTGTCGTCGGTGGTCACGTCGGCCTTGGCGACCAGGGTGTCGGTATAGGCGCTGGTCCAGTAGAAACGACCGTCCTCGCGCTTTTCACGGACGCTGTACCAGGTCCGTTGGAACGTTTGAACGTTTAAACGTTGGGACGTTACAACGTTGCCATGGGTATCGACCGTGACCAGGTCCACACCCTGTTCCTGGCCGACGGTACCGACGTAGCGTTGCGGCCGCATGCCGATGTAGTAGCGGCCCTTGTGGACCGTGGCCGTCGTCCGGCTGGAGACAGACTGGTTGTTGATGTCGACAACCTCAACGTCGAAGGTGAAGTTTTGGCTGAGCGGGAAGTCGGCCAGATCGGCGGGGACGGTGAAGCTGAATTTGCCCTGAGCGTCGGTGGTGCCCTGGCCCTGGCGTACGACCTCGCCCTGGCGGATGCGGCGGCGGTCGGTGGCGACGTCGTAGTCGGTAAAGTCCCACCAACCCCCCCCTGGCCCCCCCCGCAGGTGAGGGGGGGTGGGGCGGGGGAAGAAGAAGTCGTCGCGCAACCACCGCCCTTGGACCGTCCCGTCGGCGACCGGGGCCCCGCAGGAGTAGGTGGCCGTGGCGTCGACCTTGATCGAATCACCCTGGAAGTATTCGGGCTGATCGGTCTTGACTTCTACCTGGAACTCGGGCCGGCGGTACGCGGCGACCAAGAAACTGACGCCAGAGTAGAACGGCGGTGGCTTGCCGGGGCCTTCCTGGCCAATCTGGATGCTGATGTTGTACTGGCCCAGGCTGGCGGCCGGCGATAGCTCGATTTCACCATTGAACGTACCGAAGCGGCTCAACGATACATCGCGCCTGAAGACTTCTTTGCCCTGGTCGTCACGGACGACGACAGGGACGGGTTCGACGCCTTCGGGGAGGAGGTAGCGGGCGTCGTCGTCGCGGCGGAGAACGCCTTTGAAGTAAACCGTCTGGCCGGGGCGGTAAATGGCGCGGTCGGTGTACAGGTTGGCGTAGAACTCCTGGCGCATGGGCTGGGTGAGCAGGTTGAATTCATAAGGGTAGATACCATTGGCCCAATCGCTGCCTACGGCCGCCACGATCCGCCCTCCGGTTTCGCTGAGCACGTGCATCGGCTCCCAGGGGTCCTGGCGATCGAATCTCGCACGGAAGATGCCGTCTTTGTCGGTCTGGCCGGTGGCCAGGCTGTCGCCGGTCGATGCAAAGATCGTCAGGGGCAGGCTGGGCACAGGCTTGCCGGTCGCCAGGTCAGTTGCCCAGACCAGGGCCTCGGTTTCGGTGCGCTTGAGCGCCAGGTTGGTGGCCGAGACGAGCATCAGGTGCCGGTTCTCGGAGGGACCGCGCCGCGGCACGGCCTGGGATGTCGCCTCGAGGTAGTACACGCCAGGCTCGAGCGCGCTGCCGCCCTCGACCAGGGTAGTCGAGATCAGGCGGGTGGCATCGACGGGGGCTTTGGGCGAAAGCGTCCACTCGCGCAGCTTGTTGGTTTCTGGTGGGCGAAATCTATCCCAGACCTGGTAGCGATTGCGGCCGATAAGGCGCAGGAAGTCGGCGCGGTCCACTTTGTAGAGACGTAGGTCGATGCTATCGAGATTGGTGAAGGTAGCGTACACGACGGGCGAGCGCCCGGCGTCGTACATGCCCATCATGCCTGGCACGTTAAGGCGGAGCTCTGGGTCCAGTGGTGCGGCACTGAAGCGCACGATGACGTCCTTGCCGAGCCTGTCGCCATAGCGGCCCAGGGTATCGCCGCTGATGGTGACGGTATAGGCGCGCGAGGCCAGCCAGCCGCCGTTGACATGGACGACTGTGTTATTTTTGCCCTCCCAGTAAGCAGACTGGTTTGTAATGGTGGGCGCGATGGTCACTTTAAGGGACTTCGGGTCCACGGGCGCGGAGAAGACGATGCGCAAACCCTCGCGAATGGCCTTGCTCCCCTGCTCGCCGTCCCTGGGTTGTGTCTCGACGACGGCCAGTTGCTTGACGGTGGAGAAGCGCCAGGACCGTGGTTGGGCCATTTCGGCCTTGCCGTTAGCGCTCTTCGCCCCGGCCTGGACCTCGGCGACGTAGGCCGTGTCGTAGGCCAGCGGCTGGGCCGGGATGAAGCGCATCACGTAGTTGTCCCACTCAAAGCGACCCGGTAGGGCCGGACGGCTGCCCGCCCCTACGGCCGGGCGCACGCTGAACCGGCTCTCGACCGAAGCACGATCCATCGCCTGGTTAAAGGTGACGGTAATCGGCGATGTTGTGCCAACGAACTGGGCGTTGTCGGCAGGATAAGTGGCAGCAATGGCGGGTCTGGCGCTGGTAAAGCTCCAGGCATGGCTGGCCAGCACGCCGCCCATTACGTCTTTCAGGCCAGGCGTGACCGACACGGTGTATTTGGTCGAAGGTTCCAAATCCTGGCTGGGCTTGAAGACGTAGGTGGAAGTGTTCAGCCACTCGCCCTCACCTCTGACAGGCGGATCGAGGGTGAGGGGCTGCGGCAGTTGCTTTTGGTTTTCGACCGAGACCAGGGGCACGACCGGGTGGTTGAACTGGGCGACGATGCGCAGCTTGTCGCGCGCCACGGACACGTCGTCAGCGCCGTCCGCTGGCTGGTTGATGACGACCTGGAGGGGTTCGTCGGTCGTGGCGATGAAGTTGAGGGCGGAGAGCTTGACCGGCGTCGGGGTGGGTTTGAGGACGCGGCCGGGCTCACCGGTCGGGCCGGGGGTGGCGGGGAGTGGGGTGGGGGTGGGTGTTTGCTGGCAGGCAGCCAGCAGGAAAACGATAAGGGCTGCGAATAGAAAACGTCTGTTTAACATGGGTCACACTCCTTACTTTGAAAACATGAAGAGTTCGAGCTACTTGTACTACAACGGGACTTTGGCGAATTGTCATTCTGAGACTTTGGCGAATTGTCATTCTGAGCGGAGCGAAGAATCTCGTTCCCGTCTGTCGATCGGCTCCTGTACACAGAGATTCTTCGTCGCTCCGCTCCTCAGAACTTGTCCTGAGCAAAGCGAAGGAATGACAAAGTCTCGGTGTAATTCTCGCACTGGCCCGCTAATGCCAGGCAGAAGCAATCTCAGCCAGCCCAAGGCTAACCAGCAGAACCAGGATGCCGACAATCAACCCCAGGTGCGGCTTCGACGATGCGCTGCCAGTGACCGGTAGGATTCTCTGAGTGGCACCTGTCCACCAATCAAAGTAGCTGTTCCATTCGATGTGACCATAGTAGCCGAACCACCCCGGCGCCGGGCTCAGTTCGTCTGCTACCTGATTCAATTCACTGCCGTCGGCGCGCATCAGCCACAGGCTGGCCCGATCGCTCTGGTCAAGGCGGGCAAACAGGATGTGACTGCTGCTGGCTGACCACCATGGCCGTTCGTCGCGGTATGCCGCATCAAGGCTCAGTTGCCGCTTGTCAGAGCCATCCCTATTCATCACCCAGATGCGGCGTTGGGCTGCCCCGGCCCTGGCGTCGTCGCCCCCGCCGACGAATCCGATGTCCGGTGCAGCAACATAGGCGATACGTTGTCCATCAGGAGACCAGGCTGGCGAGAAGGCGGCGGTTTTGTCATCGGTCAGGTAGGTCAGCTTGCCACCGGACAGGTCCACCACGGCGACGCGCTTGTGAGACCAGGTCTCGCGCCCACTACCCTCAGTGATCGCCAGGAGCTTTCCGTCAGGAGAGGCGGCCCAAAAATCGGAATACGCCAGCATGTGCTGGACGAGCTCCCTCGGCTTGCCGCCCCGGATAGAAGTGGCCATCAAGGATGTGCCGTCGGCCAGGAGCGATCCGGAGATAGGGTCAGACCAAAACAGGATGTATTGGCCGTCCAGCGACCAGGCGGCTACGATGGCTGCCGGATTCGGATCTGGTGAGATGGTCCCGAAGACCAGGCGTCCACCGAAGAGTTCGGTTGCACCACTGCCGTCAGCGCGGATACGCCACAGGCCAGCATATAGCTCCTGAGTCTGCTTAACCACCTCGTGTCGTCCGTAAGCAAGCCACTGCCCATCGGGGCTCCATGCTACACTCCACACACCTGATCCCATTTGGCCGCTGCTGCTAGCCACCAACTCCCGTTCACGCCATTCGCCAGCGCTGGTCAGCCACAGGCTTCGTATAACCGTCGGGGTCGTATGCGTCCGATACGCCAGAGTGTCCAGGTGTGGCGACCAAACAAACTCGTCCACTGTATCGCCGGGGCTCAGCGCTCTGGC
>JBBITV010000173.1:0-7924 GCA_037440585.1 Chloroflexota bacterium | reverse complement strand
TTGTTGGACGAGAGTAGGGGACTATCGACTTTGTAACTGCCCAATTGGCCAGAGACCGGATCGACGCTATACAAGCCTGCCCCCGAAAAGTCACGTAAGCTCCCGGTGCCTATCCAGACCTTGCCCCCGCACGCCGCTGGCTCACTGGCCAATGCCGACACCTGGCGACTAAGGAGGGCCAGACCGGTGTTTTCAGGGGTATATCCGCTCCATACGCCGTCCAGGCCACGCACGCTCACCCCGCCATCTACCCAGCCGTCATTCCACGTCTCGGCCCGCAGCCCCACCCATGCCTGTCCCGCTCCATCGAAAGTAATGGCGCTGACGTTGTTGCCGAGCAGCCCTACCCTGACGGCATAGACCGTGTCGCCGGCCAGCACACTTTGGGTCAGTGGTGGATCGATGATGATCGCCCGGCTCGAGCTATAGAAGCTTCGATAGCGATAGACCGTGCTGTGCGAGCCAAACATCAGGTAGCCAGTGCTGAAAGCCGCACCGGCCTCAGTGCTGTTGGCCAGCCCAACCTTCACCAGGCCAGCACCGGCGTTTGCGTCCTGAGTGACGATTGTCTTCTGGTCGCCCCGGATGCGAGTCGATGCGTTATAGGTAGACCACGTTCCGTCAGGCGCCTCGATGCTGACCCCCCGTCCATAACCGGCATCCGTCGGGTCGCCCGTCCCAATCCAGGCCGATCCATCCGGTCCGAAGGCCAGTGCAGAGATGTGGTTACTGGCCGGAGTGCGGTCCACGAGCGTGTAGCTTGTCCACACCTGGCTCGCCAGGTCGAACTGCCGCAATCCATAGCCGTTGCCCCGATAGTTACTCAACCCGAGCCAGGCCTGACCCGGCTCGATCAGGAGCGCACGGACATTATCCGCGGGCAAATCGGCGGGGGAACTGTATTGAACCCAAACATCATCGTCCGGGTCGTTCAGCGTCTCCTTGTGGTCCAACACATTGACGCCGCGCCCCGGCCCGCCGCTGTAGCCAACCGCTGCCCATACGCGCCCATCCCCGCCGACGGCTACTGTCCAGAGGTAGTCTGAAGCCAGATCCGTCTGCGCGGCGGTGAACTTAGACCAAAAGCTGCTGCCCTGCAGGACATTCAGCCCGCCGCCCCACGTCGCAAACCACTTGCGGCCTTGACTGTCGATGGCGATTGCCTGGACGGCATTGTGCGAGGGGAAGGAATCGGCGTTGCCTTCCTGGTGCCGGTATACCGTCCACACTCCCTGGTCATAGGCCGCGACGCCACCCGTCGCGCTGCTCACCAGCCACCCCCCGCGTTGATTCTGGGCCGGCGGCGCCCAGGCCCGCTGGGGCACGAAGGTACCCCAGACCCGCCCCGTTCCTGGCTCGATGGCAATATCGGTTACGTGGGTTGAAGGCAGGCCGGCCAGTTGGTTTGAGGTGAGATCGTAGACGTTCTGGTAGACCGTCCAGGTTCCGTTTTGCAGGCGCGCCAGCCCGCCTCCCGTCCACTGCCGATCCGCCGGCAGCGTCCGGTCGAAATACTGGTCCGTGCCGACCCAGATTGCGCCATCCATGCCAATGGCAACCGCCGTCACATCATCCGAAGGCAGGCCTCCGTTCGTGTTGGCCCGGGTGTAGGTAGTCCAGGTCTGGCCGTCGGCAGAGAGAACGCTTAGCCCGCGGTGTGTGGCAAACCAGCGGTTGCCTTGCGCGTCGATGGCAATGTCGCGCACGCGGTTGCCGGCCAGGCCGTCTTGAGGGTAGAGGTACTGGCGTGTGGCGGCATAGGTGCCACCCGGCAGCAGGTCCCACCGGACAACACCTCCGGCCTCGCTGCCTACCCAAATGGTGTTCCCCTGGCGTGCCAGCGCCTGCACGTCGTCTCCATTCGCAATGGTCCACCACCTGCCGGGCAAGGCTTCAAGAGCGGTCGCTCCCGGAGTTAGCACCAGCACTGTCCAGAGTGTAAGTGCAAGGAGCTGAAGGGGTGCACGCCAGAATTTAGGAGCATAAGTTGCGACGCACCTCGGAGGTGCGTCGCAACTCCTAAAATTTGACGTGCCCCCGAGCTGAAGTGTTTTCTTGCGCATCCTGTCTGAACCGAGTATAATAGGCCCTATGCCCACCCGACTCAGCGTCTTCTGCACACGGATCATCGAGTCCGGCTGGTTGGTCGCGGTCTTATTGATCCCCACTTATTTCAATCCCTACGGTCTGCGTGTCTTTGACCCCGACAAGCTCTTCTTGCTGCGATCGATTGCCCTCATCATGAGCCTGGCCTGGCTGGTGAAAACGACTGACAAGGTGACAGGGAGACAAGAGCCTGTCCTTCACTCTGTTCAGGACAGGCTCTTGTCACCTTGTCACCTTGTCTTTCTGGCGGCTGCGGTATTCGGTGCGATCTACCTGGTGGCAACACTGGCCTCCATCGCACCCAGCCTCAGTTTCTGGGGTTCGTACCAACGCATGGAGGGCACCTACACGACTCTCGCCTTCCTGGTTATCTTTGCCCTGATCCTGGGCGAGCTGCGCTCTCAGGCACAATTCCATCGCCTGCTCGATGCGATTATTCTGGCGAGTTGGCCGGTGGCACTCCTCGGCATTCTGCAACGTTTCAACTTGAGCCCCATCGAGTGGCAAAGTGGCAATATCCCCAGGGTGTTCTCCAGCATGGGGAACCCTATCTTCCTGGGAGCCTACCTCGTGACGGTGATCCCGCCCACGGTGGCCCGGCTGGCGCAGCATCTGGCAGCCTGGCGGGCGAAACGAGGGCGTGCTGCGGGACTGGCGGCGCTCTGCCTCCTGTGCGTATTAACGGCCCAGGTAGCCTGTCTGTTCTTCACTGGCAGTCGCGGGCCGTGGCTCGCTTTCATTGTTGGAACGTTGTTTATTACCCCGTTGTTCTGGTTCGCCAGCTGGCGGTGGCGGAAGGCTGCGGGTGGCCTCGTGGTGCTCGGCCTGTCTATGGCAACTATCCTGATCGCCCTGAACTTACCTGGGACGCCGCTGGCGAGCCTGAGTCAGGTCCCCGGCCTGGCGCGCCTGGTCGGCATCCTGGATCGGGACCCAACCGTGCGGACGCGCGTCCTCATCTGGCAAGGCGCTGCCAGTCTGCTGGCGTCAGACCCGCTGCGGATGCTGATCGGCTTTGGCCCGGAGACCACCCAGGTGGTGCTCCTGCCCCACGTGCCCCCCGAACTCTTCCACTACGAGGAGTTCCGGCGACCGGATCGCGCCCACAATGATGCCCTGGATGCCCTGATCACGACAGGCGCGTTCGGGTGGCTGGCCTGGCTGGGTATTTTTATCATTGTCCTCTACAGTGGGATGGCCGCGCTGCGCCTGGTTAAAGGCGCGGGGCACTGGCTCATCGCCGGGCTCGTGGGGGGTGCCATACTGGGCGGCCTGGGAGCGGTTCTCCTCGGCGGTCATTGGGTCTATGGCACGATTGGTGTCACCTTGGGGCTGGTCGGCGGGCTGGTCGTGTTCTTGCTGGCCCACACCTTCCGGCAAGCGCCCGCTGAGGGGCAATTTCGGCCCGTGAGCCGGAGTGCAGGCTTTAACCTGCCAGGCAGCCGCCTGAAGGCTGCACCCCAGAACAGCGAAATGCAGCAAACAGTGGTGATCGGCCTGCTCGGTGGCGTGCTATCACACTTCCTGGAGATCAACCTGGGTGGCATCGCCGTCGCGGCCACGCAACTGAACTTCTGGGTCTTCGCCGCGCTCATCACCCTGCTAGCCTGGCCACTGGGGCGGGGGAGCAGGGGAGCAAGGGAGCAGGGGAGCAAAGCAGATGATTTCTCCCCTGCTCCCTTGATGGGCGCCCTCCTCCTCACCACCCTGGTTTTCGACACTGTCGTGATGGGCCGGTTCGACCTGGCGATCCATGGGTGGCGGGCTGTGCTTCTGATTGGACTTACCTGGATCTTGCTGGCTGCGTACGTGGCCAGTCACCTTGCGGGAGAGGGCGAGCCGTCAGGCACCGCGCTGCTGGCGGCGAGCGCCAGGTACGTGGCCGTGAGCGGCACCGGGCTGGGTATCTTTCTTGTCTACGCCCTGGCCCTGTTTGGCATCGGCGCTGACGCCCTGCCTTTGCTTGGCGGGTACTGGGTCTTCGTCCTGGTCTACCTGCTGGCCCTGGCCGTGGCGCTGCCAATGACCAATGACCAATTCTCAATAGCCCGCCCTGAAGACGGTAAGGGCACCAAACCCCAATTACCCCTGGGTCATTTGCGATTTGGGATTTGGTCATTGGTCATGTATGCGGTTCTGGCTGGTGTCGTTCTGGTCATCATCGAGCTGACCAATCTGACGCCCGCCCGGACCGACGTCTATGCCCAGGCGGCCTCCGTCTACGCCAGTGCCGGACTCTGGGACGAAAGCCTGAGTCTCTACAGCCGTGTGCTGAATCTTGCCCCTGGCGAAGTCGCTTACCTGCGCCAGGTCACCGAAACCCTTGTCCGCCGCGCCCAGGCCACCGCCGAGCCCGACCAGCGCGCGGCCTGGTTTGCCCGGGCGCGGACTGTAGCACAACGCGCGTGGACCTTACAGCCGCGCGATCCGGACAGCGCCTACAACCTGGCCCACCTGCACCTCCTCTGGGCACGCGCCACATCCGACCGGGTCCAGCAGGTAGCCCTCGTCGATCAAGCGCTCGGCTATTACCAGCAGGCAGCAGCATTGGCTCCCCGTAACCCCGAGGTGCTCAACGAATGGGCGCTGAGCTACCAGCTTAAGGGCGACGTCGAAAATGCCCTGGCCCTTTACAACCAGTCGTTGGCAATCGATCCCCGGTTCGTTCAGACCTACCTTCAGCTTAGCAGCCTATACCAGCAGGGCGGGCGTCTCGACGTGGCCTTGCGTGTCCTGGAACAGGCCCGGGCACTGGACCCGCGCTCGGCGGAGGTCTTCAGCACCCTGAGCGACATTTACTTGCGGCAGGGCCGGACGGATGAAGCGCTCCAGGCCGCCCGCCAGGCCGTCACCCTGGCACCGGAGAACCCGGCCAGCCGTTACAACCTGGCCCGGCTTTACCAGCGCCTGGGCATGTTCGATGCCGCGATCTCTGAGGCGCAAACCGCCCTCAACTACGCCACGCCTGAACAACAGAGCGCCCTGCGCCAATTGATTCAGGAATTGCAGGCCCGGCGCCCATAATCGCGTATCGAAATTACCTCACAAAACGTTCTCTGTTTCAGATGGACTCTGGCGGCTCTTCTTCTTGGTGACCCACCTCCGCCCGTCCCTAAAGTTCGAGGAGATACCTGCCCAATGCGGCGCTCGCCACTGCCGGTGGCCCTTATGGCCGCGTGTGTTATCTTATTCTTGCAAATTGCCGCTCTCGCCGTCGCGAGCCGGGCTGCGATACCTGTCACCGCCTCCGGGCCCAACGCCGCGTCTGAGACCGGCACGGCCACGCCCACCATCACGCCACGCCCTACCCGCACTCCAACCCTGAGCCCTCCCCCGGGTCCCACCCCCGGCACGTTGTGGGACCTGTACATGAGCGATACCCTGCTGGGACCGCGCCGCACCGAATTTCCCGAAGGCACCCGGCGCGTCTTTGCCAACTTCTACTATAAGCCAGCCCCTTATATCGCCTGGCTACAGGTGAAAATCCTCAACTTCACCGGCTTAGCCGAATTTGACAGCAGTCCCTTCGTCGCCCCGGCTGACCCGGGCTGGTACTCGGTTGAGTGGTCGGTGCCTGAGGGGCAGCGTATTCCACCCGCCGGCAGTCCCTATTACACTGAGCTATATGTCCTGGACCAGGACCAGCTAGCCCAACGCATGAGACAGATCTCCTTTTACGTCGGCGTAGGCGTCAGCTTTGACCTGGCTGATTACTACGGATTCGCGCGGCCGGCTCTGATCACGGTGCGCGACCCGGGCGCCAATCCAGAGGGCATCATCGACTTCAAAGTACCCATCAGTGTGACCAGTGCGGTAGATGCCACGGGCCTGCGGCTGGATCTCTCGCTCTTCGACCGGGATCGCGGCCTGTACCGCACCAAACTCTACTTCTGTACTGAGTGCAACTCGAACGTCTTCGACCCGACGCGGCCCACGCTTAAAGTCGCCGACGGGAGCTGGATCTCCGCCACGTATCAGTCGCAGGAAGGCTTCTACGAGGGACGCGCGACCTGGCACGTAAGTCTTTCAGAAGCGACCCCTACATCCGAAGCGCCAACCGGCACGCCCCGGCCAACTTCGACGCCGACGGTCACCAACACCCCGCCGCCGAGCTCGACCGTCGTCGTTATGACCCCGGCATCGAATGCTGCTGGTTATGTCAATTCCGCGAGCCCTAGCCGCAATTACTTCGGACGGGGCAACAGCATCTTCGCCGGTAGCGGCGCGAATGACAACATCCTGTATGGCGCGGTCCAGTTCATCGCGCCGGGACCGCTGCCCCCGGGGGCGCGCGTCTTTCGCGCCAACGTCGACCTGGTGGGCAAAACGGACAATCTCCTGGGGACGAGTGGTACGTGGCGGCTCGGTCTCCTGGCACAGGGCAATCCGCCCGGCATTGACGAGAACTGGACGACCCGGACATATACCGACATCCACGCGGCGGCCGTCGAAGTCACGCTCAATCCGGTACTCAATATCGGCGACCTGCGCGCTGGCCAGCGGTATCACTTCGAGTTTTCCCAGGCTGATTTGCTCACCCTGCAAAATCGCTGGACTGAAAGTGGCAAATTCTCGTTTCGGATCGATGGACCCTTACCTGACGGCAGCCGCACCTACAATGTCTTCGCATGGTACAGTGGGACGGAGATCGACCGGCCGCCTCTGACGCCGCCACCCGTCAAAATGGAAATCGGCTATACGACTTTCATGGCCTCGTCCACGCCCACTCCGACGCCCACCGCCACACCATCTCTGACGCCGACGGCGAGCGCCACCCGCACACCTACTTCAACTCCCACACTTATCCCAACCTCAACCGTCACCTCGACGCCTACCGTTACGTCCAGCCCAACGCCCACCCCGACAACGGCGGTCCTTTTCGACCGGCGCGTGTATTACACGGAGCAGGACCAGGCTACCATCACCGTCACTGGGCCGCGACCGGGCCTGGACAGTCTACGGGTATGGAGCGACCCTGACCCGGTGGGCATCTCGCTACCTCTCGAAGGGAACGCCGCGGCGGAGCTGGCAGCAACGCTACGTTTCTCGCTGACCTCCAGTGACCCAGACACCGGCACGATTCACGTCGCGGACGGCACCAGGATTCGTGCCCAGTACGCGGACGTCTTTTCAGAGGTAGTCACCTGGTATGCCCAGGCACCCACACCGACCGCCACCATCACCCCCAGCCCGACGCTCACCGTGACTCCAACTCCAACCCCGACTGCAACGCCCACCTTCACGCCGACGCCGAGGCTTATCTACTTCGACAAGAATCTCGGCCCTGATCCGACCTACTACGGCACGGCCGAGACAGCCATGATCAACGTGATTGATCCGCAGAGAGAGCAAGACACGCTCAAGGTGTCAGTGACCTCATTGACCGATCAATTCGGGATCGTGGCGACTCTGGCGCGCGTTGCGCCTGGGTCGGCGCTGTTTAGCACCAACCCGCGCAACCTCCGTTTCACGACCGGACCTAGCGATGAGTCACAAGTGACGCTCCAGGTTACAGATGGCGACTGGATCAGAGCAAGGTACGCTGCATATCCCGGCGCCGAGGCTACAGCCTTCTGGCGCGCCAACGCACCGACCGCCACGCCGACACTGACGCTCACGCCAACCGCTTCGGCAACCGTGACCTTAACGCCTACGGCATCACCTAGCGTGACCCTGGAACCCACCACCACGGCTACAGAAACACCATCTGCCACCTCCACCATTTTGACCCCACCTACCCGTCCACCGACACGTACTCCGACCCCCCCGTCCAATTGGGGCAATTTGCGGCAGGTGTCCCTGCCGCTGCTGGCCGTGC
>JBBITV010000172.1:0-7934 GCA_037440585.1 Chloroflexota bacterium | reverse complement strand
CTGGCGCGCTCTCGCAAGCTGGGCATCTTCCTGGGACTGGTGACGGCTGCGTCGTTCGCAATCCTGACGCTCATGGGTCAGCCGACCTGGGGGATTGAGACGCCGGCAGCCCAGGAGATTGGCCAGGAGTTTATCCCGGAGGAGGGCGTTGGCCCGATCCGCGCGCTACCCTATGACGAGCTACGGCCAGGGGTATACAACACGGCACAATTCACCTTGCCGGCCAGGCCCAACAAATTCGAGCGCATCTTCGCCGAGTTCAAGGCGCGGGTTGAGACTGAGAAGAAACTCCCCAATGCACAGGGTTTCTGGGTGGTCGAGGAGTGGCAGGATAATTTAAAGAAACTCACGCTGCGCATTACCTGGGAGGAGCCTGGACGCAAGAAGGAAGAGACGGCCTTTGACAAGGTCGTGTATCTCCACTATGACTCCGGCTACTCGAGCGGCGAATAAGACCTAATTACGAGCTAATAAGGAAACACGAACCCATGATACGTTTCCAGATTACCTTGGGTCTCCTGCTCATCCTGGGGGCGATGACCGTCGTCCTCATCATTGGTGTCACCGAGCCGCAACGCCTGGAGGCGACCACGGCGGCCCAGCGCGGCCGTGCCATCGAGGCCGGGGCGATACTGTTCGAGACCAACTGCATTGGCTGTCACGGCAAGGAAGGCGAGGGCATCTTGGGTCTCGCCCCGCCCCTTAACGACAAGCACTTCTTCACCGAGCGCCTGAAAGAGGTTGGCTACTCTGGTTCGTTGCGCGACTATGTCAAAGGTGTGATCTCCGCCGGCCGGCCTATCTCTACACGGCCACAACAGTATGCCGGCAAAATGCCCACCTGGTCGCAGCGCTTCGGCGGCCCCCTCCGCGATGACGAGGTCGACAATCTGGCTGAATTCATCCTGAACTGGGAATCCACGGCCACGGGCAAAGTCGCCCTGGGACCCAGGCCAACTCCAGCGGTGGCGGCCGCCGCTAACCCCGCTGATCGAGGCAAGCTGGTCTACACGGCCAACGGCTGCGGTGGCTGTCATACCGTCGAAGGGGTCAGCAGTGGCTCCGTCGGCCCCAACTTGAGTCACATTGCGACTGTTGCCGCCGATCGACTTAAGGACCCGAATTACAAAGGCCAGGCGAAGGATGTGGCCGGCTACATCCAGGAGTCCATCGTCCAGCCGAATGTCTACATCGTAGCGCAGTGTCCATCTGGCCCTTGCCCGCCTGCCATGCCGCCAACCTTTGGCCAGACGATACCTCAGGATCAGCTCAACGACCTGGTTGCGTACCTGGAGAATCTCAAGTAGCGCCGCTTTGGTGGACGTGATTCAAAATCCGGAGTCGAGCCCTTCACTGAGCGAATGGAGAAATCTCCCACGGACAGAAAGGACCACGGACTTTTCTAAAAGTTGTCCGTGGTCCCTTCCGTCCGTGGGGTGACTGTCCCAACCCTGAGGGAGACAATGAAAACTCGATTTGCGGAACTTCTCTCCTTATGCGTTCTAGCTTTGCTCGTGGCTCTCGGTGTGGCCAGTCAGCCTATCGTGGTACAGGCGCAAGGTGGCTCGGCAGAGCGCGGTGCGCAGCTCTACGCCGAAAACTGCGCCGCCTGCCACGGCGACCGGGGTGAGGGCCGTGTCGGCGCCACGCTTCGCAAGGATTTCCCCTCGATCAACCCGGCAGCTTTTCTGAAGCAGACCATCTCCAATGGCGTCCGGGGCTCGGTCATGCCCGCCTGGTCCAAAGCTAGCGGCGGCCCTCTCGACGATAGCCAGATCGATGACATCATCGCTTACATCCAAAGCTGGACCGGCGGTCAGCCAATCCCGCTGCCAACTGTCGCTCCGGCGCCCACCGGCCAGGCACGGCCTACGGAAATCCCCGGCGATCCCGTCAAGGGCGCCGCCCTCTATGCCCAGAATTGTCGCATGTGCCACGGCGATGCAGGCGAAGGGTGGACCGGGGCGCGGTTGAATAAGGATTTCCCCTCCAGCGATCCTAATGCCTACTTGCGCCAAACGATTTCCAACGGCATCCGCAACTCAGTCATGCCTGCCTGGAGCCAGGCGCACGGTGGTCCATTGACAGATCAGGAGATCAACGACATCGTGGCCTTGATCCGGACCTGGACCGGCCCACCAACCCAGACGAGCCAGCCACAACCTCCGGCGCGCACCGGTGTGAGGATAGGCGACTGGTTGACTTGGGTCGGCGTGGCTTTGCTTGTGGTGCTGCTGGTGGGCCTGGCGCTGGTGTTTGGGCGGAGGCCGGGAGAGACTTGAGTAGATCCTGGTCTTGCCGCGCGTTGGATGGGGCCGTTTGGATCAGAGCGTAATAGTTGCTCGCTGAGTTCAGTTGTCTCAGTGAGAATCAGACTCCATACAACCTGGCAATCTGCCCGTCGGTCTCCCAGAGATTGTGGACCATCACTGATGAGATCGGGATCCAGGGTGCTCAGGTCCACGATATTGGCAGCTTTCTGATCAAAGATTTCCCACACTTCTTGATAATGGGTACTAAATAGGCCCCAATCTTGGGCCATTTGCAGGCGGTTAAGCAAGGCTTCACGGGTGACGGAGTGCATCCTGAATGACTGCACCTTCGCTCTCGTACAGTCCGGCTTCCACAAGATCTTTGGTGGTTAATACCTTCATCGCTAGTACACCTCCGCTCGATAGCTCTCCCGAATTATACCCCAACCAACACCGATTGCGCAACACTTCCACAATTCACACAGAAAGACCCCCGTGGTCTCAAAGACCACGGGGGTCCGCATCTCTTCCGTGCATCCGTGTCAGAATCCGTGTGGTGCGGTTGGCCTACGCCTCAACCTCGATAAACTCGCCGTCCATGACCGCTGGCTCATCCACCGGCTGCGCTTGCACCACTCCCTCACGCCGCGTGAACGTCAACCCTTGGTCACCTACATCCACCAGCACCATATCGCCCTCGACAAACTCCTTGTTGAGCAGCTTGCGCGACAGCGGGCTTTCGATGTGACGTTGGATCGTCCGGCGCAGCGGCCGGGCACCGAACTGCGGGTCAAACCCTTCGTGGGCCAGCCACTTGCGCGCTGCGTCCGTTAGCTCCAGGGAGAGGCCTTGCTCGGCGATACGCTCCGCCAGCTCCTCTACCTGGAGGTCCACAATCCTGAGTATGTGCTCCTCAGTCAGATTGTGGAACACGATGATCTCGTCGATCCGGTTGAGTAACTCGGGCCGGAACGCGCGCTTGAGCTCGCCCATGACCTTGTCGCGGAAGCTGTCCAGGCTGGCAACGTTGCGGCTGCCCTCGCCTCCGGCGCGGAAACCGATCGTGCCACCATGTTGGGCGTACTGCGTGCCCAGATTGCTGGTCATGATGATGACCGTGTTGCGGAAGTCCACCGTATGGCCCTGCCCGTCGGTCAGGCGACCATCCTCAAGGACCTGCAGCAACACGTTCCAGACCTCCGGGTGCGCCTTTTCGATCTCATCGAACAAGACGACCTGGTACGGCCGGCGGCGCACCGCCTCGGTCAACTGGCCGCCCTCTTCGTAACCGACGTAGCCGGGCGGCGCACCGATCAGGCGCGACACCGTATGCGACTCGCGGTACTCGCTCATGTCGATGCGGACCAGAGCGTCCCGGTCGTCGAACAAAAACTGAGCCAGGGCGCGTGCCAGCTCGGTCTTGCCGACGCCTGTCGAGCCCAGGAAAATAAAGCTGCCGATGGGCCGGCGCGGGTCTTTCAGCCCGGCGCGGCTACGCCGGATGGCGTCCGACACGGCACTAATCGCCTCATCCTGGCCGATGATCCGCTCGTGGAGGGCCTCTTCCATCTTCAAAAGCTTCTGTGATTCCGCTTCGACCATGCGCGCGACCGGGATACCGGTCCAGCTTGCCACAACCTCGGCGATGTCCTCTTCGTCCACCGTCTCGTCCAGGCCGTGCTCTGCGCGCCACTTCATAACGGCTGCCTGGAATTCCTTGTCCAGCAGGATGCGCTGGCTCTTGACGCGGGCTGCGCGTTCGTAGTCGCGCGCCTGCCAGGCTGTCTCCTCCTCGACAGCCAGTTCTTCCAGCTTATGTTTTTCTTCGCGCAATTCGGCTGGCATGCCATAGATGTCAATGCGCAACTTGGCTGCCGCCTCATCGATCAAGTCAATAGCCTTATCCGGCAGATTGCGCTCTGTCACATAGCGATGCGACAGGCGTACAGCGGCGTCTATCGCGCCATCGGTGATCTGCACGCCGTGGTGCTTTTCATAGCGGGGACGCAGGCCCTTGAGCATCTTGATCGCATCCTCTTCTGATGGCTCCTCGACGTACACAGGCGCGAACCGCCGTTCCAGCGCCGAGTCTTTTTCAATATACACCCGATAGTCGTCCAGCGTCGTTGCCCCGATGGTCTGCAACTCGCCACGCGCCAGGGCTGGCTTCATCATGCTGCTGGCGTCGATCGCCCCCTGCGCCGCGCCCGCCCCGATGACGTTGTGTAGCTCGTCGATAAACAGGATGATCTGCCCGTGGGCGGACTTGACCTCCTCCATCGCCGCCTTGAGCCGCTCTTCGAACTCGCCCCGGAACTTGGACCCGGCGACCATGCCGCCCAGGTCCAACTCCACGATGCGCTTATTCAGCAAACTCTCTGGGACGTCGCCAGCGGCGATCTTCTGCGCCAGCCCTTCGACGACAGCGGTCTTGCCCACGCCTGCCTCGCCGACCCGCACCGGGTTATTCTTGGTGCGCCGGGCCAATACTCGCATCATCCGCAAAATCTCATTGTCCCGGGCGATGACCGGGTCCAGCTTGCCCTCGCGGGCCAACTGGGTCAGGTCGCGGCCATACTTTTCCAGAATCCGGTACTTGGTCTCCGCCCCAGGGTCGGTTACCTTCGCCCCGCCGCGAATATCCTCAATCGCTTTGTATAGCTTGTCTTTCGTGATCCCAAAGTCATGCAGCAGCCGCGCCGACGGCGTATCCTCCTCGCTCGCAATCGCCAGGAAGAGGTGCTCCGTAGAAATGTACTGGTCGTTCATCCGGTCCGCTTCAGTGCTGGCGTTAGCGCCCAGGTACTGGAGGCGCGGTGTCACGTAGATCTGCGCCGGCCCCGCTCCATACGAGGGATACGCTCGTGGTGCCGAACGCAGCAAATCGTCCAGCCGGCGCTTCATCATGTCAACGTCAACCCCCAGCTTTTCGAGTACCTGGATAATCACACCGTCCTTCTGCTCCAGCAACGCCAGGAACACGTGCTCTGTGTCCAACTGAGCATGCTTATAGCGCAGCAATATTTCTTGTGAACGAGCAATAGCGTCCTGCGCACGCTCGGTGAATCTGTCAAATCGCATCATCGTTGGTGTCTTACGACCTCACAATCTTCAGAATCTGTTCAATCCATAACTAATCTTAATTGGAAGTATACTTCGTTTTCCCGCTTTCGACAACCTCCGGTGCACGTGAGATTTGGGAGGTTGCCAAACATAACATTTCAACGATCTCATCCGTTCTATTTGTCGGAACGACGCTTCGCGGTCGGGGGGCGCAGAAGCCGGGACAAGCAGCCATCGCGAGAGACGACGCACGAGCCAGGAGGAATCGCTGATCATGGAGTCCACAACAAGCCATTTGTGGCGCAAAGTCTGGCACTTGGAAAACCAGGCCCTCGACCTGTACCTCGAAAGCCGCTACCAGGAATGCATTCTCCTCTGCCAGGAAATCCTTTCGACCGGAATCGAAGAATTCGCTTTCGACGCCCATCGACGCATCGGTCTCTGCAATTATTACCTGCACCGCTGGGACGATAGCCTGACTGCTCTGCGCCAGGCCCTCAAACGCCGTCCAACCGACATCCGAATCCGCACCTATATCAAACGTGTACAGGATGAGATAATGCCAGCCACAAACCAGCGGGCGGAATGGTCCCCGGCGCCCAGGCCTCGGGTGATGGTCGCACGCGTCCGATAACAAGGTACACGCCATTCTTACGATTTAACTCCCTCGCGCTGCCAACACTAACTTCCGCCTATCCTCAGATAGCTTCGGCGCCGACTTGCCATGCGGTGAAATCGGCCGGCCGGCTGCGTCACGGCGGGCGCCAGAGACTGGCGCTGCTGGCGAGACCGGCGTTGGGGCTATGGCGACCGGCTCCGATGCGATCGCCGGAGTGGGCGCAGGGGTCACCGCTTCCGCTTCCAGAACAATCGCTTCGGCGACGGGCTCCGGCGTGGTCGGGCGTGCAGGGGCTAGCGGGCGCGCGGGAGCCGCTGGCTTCGCAGGTGCCGGGGCCGGCTTGGGCTTTGGCGGTGCGACGAGCTCGTTGACCACGCCTTGCACGCCAGCCATTTGGGCGATTATCTCCTCGGCGGCCGCCTTGATCTCCTCGGATGCTACGCGGCCCCGCAGCAACACCGTCCCCACGCGCGATTTGACCGAAATCTTGTCCGTCATCAGACGTGTACGCGGATCCCGTACCAGGGCTGCCGCCGCCTGCAGCTCGATGTCAGTGTCGCTCACCAAGTTGTTGATCACTTCGCGAACTCCAGGCACGTTGCGCGCCAGGTCGGCCGCGGTCGCCTTGATCGCTCGCGAGCGAACGTTGCCGCGCAGTTCAACGATGCCGGCGCGTGTTTCCACTTCCAGGCGTGGCAGGCTCTGCCGGATTGCGTCGAAATCCCACAGGGCCTCCAGCACCGCTGCCTGGAGCCGGCTACTCAACTCGACGAGTTCTGACGGATGGTGTATGTACGTTGGCATGGCTCCCCTCCTGCAATTTTAGATTTTGGATTTTGGGTTTTGGATTGGACCGGGAAAGAGAGACTCTAAAATCACTCGCCTATCAGCCGGCTGAGCCGTTCGAACTCCGCCTGCATACGGTCCATCTCTTGTTGCATCCGCTCCAGCCGTTCACGCATGTTTAAGATCACCTCGACGCCAGCCAGATTCACTCCCAATTCATCGGTCAGGCGCGTGATTTGTCGCAAGCGCTCAATATCATGCGGCGAGTACAGGCGCAAGCCGCCCGCCGTCCTTGCCGGCTTAATGAGTCCCAAGCGCTCATACATCCTCAGTGTCTGGGGGTGTAGGCCCGCCAACCGGGCCGCCACACTAATTACATAGCAGGGCTCGTCCGGCCGTTCAGCATTGATCATGGTCACACCCCTCTCACGTTTTTTCTCACTCCGGCTTCTCTGCTAACGCCGCCCGAATCTTCATCTCCGTGCTGTCGCGAATAACCGTGAGCTCCACCGTCTGGCCTACCTGCGTTTTGGTCTCCAGGTACACGGCCAGTTCCTCAGTCCGCTTGAGGGCAACGCCATTCACCGCTGTCACGATGTCGCCACCGATGGGCACGATGGTATTAGCGACCTGGACCTCGCGCGTGGCGCCTCGCAGACCGGCCTGGACAGCCGGGCCGCCCCGATAGAGTTGCGCAACCATCAGGCCGCGCTCGACCGGCAGCTTCAACGCCCGCGCTACCGCTGGCGTTAGGGGATAGAATTCCGCGCCCAGCCAGGGATGCGGATAGCGGCCGTAGGTAATCAGCGACGGCACGACACGTTTAAGCGTATCCACAGGCACCGCAAAGCCAATGCCGACTGATCCTCCGCTTGGTGAGCGAATCGCCGTGTTCACGCCAATGACCCGGCCTTGAATGTCTAACAACGGCCCGCCCGAGTTGCCGGGGTTGATTGCAGCATCGGTCTGAATCATCTCCCCCAGCACGCGCCCCTCATCGCTCTGTATAACCCGGCCCAATGCGCTGATCACGCCTGTCGTGAGTGTCCGTTCCAGGCCAAAGGGATTGCCGATAGCAATCACCCGTTGCCCTACACGCAATCCCTGGCTGGTTCCCAATTCTATCGGCTGTATCCGCTCTGCCGGCACGTCAATCTTGAGTACAGCCAGATCGTTAAAAGCATCAGTGCCCACTACCTGCGCCGGCACCACTG
>JBBITV010000171.1:0-7964 GCA_037440585.1 Chloroflexota bacterium | reverse complement strand
CCTTGCGGCCCATCGGCCCAGATGAGGTCGACAAGTATGTCGTCCACGCCCAGTACGGGCCTGGCTTTGTGATGGGAGAACACGTGCCCGGCTACCGGCAGGAACCGAAGGTCAGCCCCGCTTCGACAACGGAAACGTTCGTGGCGCTGAAACTCTTTGTGGACAACTGGCGGTGGGCCGGGGTGCCGTTCTACCTGCGCACAGGCAAGCGGTTGCCGAAGAAGGTTACTGAAATCTCAGTCGTGTTCAAGATGCCGCCACTGAACCTGTTCGGCCCGGCGTCTGAGGGCGTGTTGCCCAACGTGCTGGGTGTGCGCATCCAGCCCGACGAAGGGATCGCGCTGCGTTTTAATGCCAAACTGCCCGGCACCACCATCCGCATCCGGCCAGTGAACATGGATTTCAGGTATAGCACGTCGTTCGGCGTGGAGGGACCTGAGGCTTACGAGACGCTTCTGCTGGATTGTATGCTGGGCGATCCTACACTGTTTGCCCGCGGTGACAGCGTCGAGGCGGCCTGGTCGTTCGTCATGCCGATTTTGGAGGCCTGGGAACGCTCAGGGGCGCGCGACATATCCATTTATGAGGCCGGCACCTGGGGCCCGCGGGAGGCCGATGAATTGATCGAGCGCGACGGCCGGTATTGGCGGCGACTCTAAACTTCCTCTTGAATACTTTATGAATACTTTTCAAAGTCTGGAAACGTTCAGCGAACCGCGCTACATTTCCATCGCCGGGATCGAGCGCGAGCTTCAGCGATTATGGCGCTCGGCGGTCGAAGCAGACCAGGCGATCCTGCGCGCTTCCAGTCTGAACTTGCTGATCTTCTCGCCTTCACCGGAAGATGCTGATGCGGTGACCGCGATGCTGAACGACCTGGTTGCGCGGCACCCGGGGCGCGTCGTGATCATGGTCGAGGGGGAAAGAACCGAAGAACCGGGGCTTGAAGCCTGGGTCTCAGCCTACTGTCTGACCACGGGGGCGGGGCGCAAACATCTCTGCTGCGAGCAGGTGATCATCGTCGCCCACGGGGATGCCAGGTATGACCTGCCGAGTGCCGTCATCCCCCTCGTGGTTGCCGATTTGCCAGTGGTGCTCTGCTGGCGTGGCAAGGAGACGGTCGAATCGGCCTTTCCCCGGCAGGAAATTCCCGAACAACACTCCCACACCTCACGCCGGGGTGCCTCGCCCTTTGGCGACCAGATCTTCGACCGGCTGGCGCGGACGTGTGACCGGATCATCGTCGATTCGGACCGGTTCGAAAACCCGACTGCTGAACTGGTTCACCTGGCCGAGGCCGTCCGCTACTACCAGGGTCAGCCCGCGATCACCGATCTGAACTGGGCCCGGCTGACAACGTGGCGCCAACTCACTGCCCAGTTCTTCGACTCGCCCGACCTGTGCGCGTACCTGCCGCGCCTGAATCGCGTAACGGTCGAGTACGAGGACACTAACCCGGCCCAGGCACTGTTGCTCGTCGGTTGGTTGGGCAGCCGGCTTGGCTGGGAACCGGACACCGGTGTTTCGAGTTCCGCGTTTCGGGTCTCGAGTTTGGATAGCGCGTCTACAGGTCCCAACTCGAAACCCGAAACCCGAAACTCGGAACTCACATTACGCCTGCGGAGCCCCGGCCACGTCGTCGAGGTCGAACTGCGCGCCACAGAGCCGAGTGAAGATGTGCCCTGCGGTCTGGCCTCTTTGGTCCTGGCCGTTGAAGAAGCACCGGCTGCCCGCTTCAGCATTTCGTGTGACAGGCAGCGAATGTATGCCATCACCAGTGTTGAACGGGACGGGGGGAGCGGCATGAGGCGAACAGTGGTCATGGAATCGCCAGGCGAGGCGGAATTGATGGCGCAGGAACTCGATATCCTGGGCCGTGACCGTGTCTTTGAAGATGCCCTGGACTTTGCTTCGCAGATAGTGCGTATTGTGATTATCGCCATTAATGGAAATGGAAATTGAAGTTGCCCTTAACCTGGCTGATCTGGCCCGGCGTGCCGCCGAATATTTCATCCGGCTGACCGACCAGGCTATCACCATGCGTGGCCGGTTCACCATCGCCCTGTCGGGCGGCTCGACGCCGCGCGCCCTCTACACGCTCCTGGCGAGCGACCCATATCGCGAGCAGATACGTTGGCCGGCAGTGCACGTGTTCTGGGGCGACGAGCGCTGCGTCCCGCCCGACCACCCCGACAGTAACTACCGCCTGGCGCAAGAGACGCTGCTGAGCCAGGTTCCCATCCCAGGTGAGAACATCCATCGTATGGCGGGCGAGAAACCGCCGGAGCAGGCGGCTGAGGAATACGAAGCTTTACTCCGCGCCTTTTTCCACCTCAAGCCGGGCGAGCCACCTCGATTCGATATGGTCCTCTTGGGCCTTGGCGCAGACGGGCACACAGCATCCCTCTTCCCAGGTACGCCAGTGCTGCGCGAGAAAGGGCGGCTCGTCGCCGCCCTGTTCGTCGAAAAGCTGAATGCCTACCGGCTGACCCTCACCCCGCCTGTCCTGAATTACGCCGCCGACGTTATCTTCCTCGTGGAGGGCGCAGCCAAGGCCGGTGTGCTGCACGACGTGCTCCAAGGGGAGTACGACCCTGACCGACTACCAGCACAACTCGTCCAGCCGGCTGACAGCACGCTGATCTGGTTGATCGACCGGGCGGCGGCCAGCCGACTTAATCCCCGTCTGTTGGCGGGTGGATGATCCGGACACTGCGACTACACAGTCACACCAGCACGGCCTCGTAGTTTACGGTGACGCCGTCAATGGCCCTCTCTCCCCACGTAACATTCGCCAGGACCAACACAACCTTCGTGGTATTACCGCCGGTCATGAGGTCGGTGATTTCCAGGCGGCCGGCGAAGGCGCGTGTCCGGCGCTCGCGGCACAGGAGCACCGGGCGAAGGTCAGGCGGGGCGTTGGGCCGGATGAGGACTGCGGTGGCGCGGATCGGGGAGACGCGTCTGGACGCATCAGCGACACGCACGTTCACGGCCAGGCGTGTCGCCGAGGGGGAGTGAAAGGCGACGTAGGCAGTGGACAGGTGATCCAGGTGCAGCGCCATCGGAGCAGAGGTCGAGGCGGTGTGGACGCGGGCGAGGTGTATGCCTGGATAGCGGCGGCCCTCCTCGTAGCCCAGGACGGGGTCGCCCGGAAGCAGATTGGCGACGGCGAAGCCTGTGGCGAACATCTCACGGCTACGGCCATCCGCCAGGTGCATGCGCTGGGGGCGTAGGACGGTGTGAATCCCGGTCAGAGCGTCAGGCGCACCGGAGCTGAACTTGTCCCAGGTACGGCGGATGGTGGCGGGACCGCCGTGCTTTTCGACCAGATACTTGGCCAGGACGACGTTGCCGTATTCGTGGCTGCCGTTGAACAAATCCAGGGGCCTTTCCGGCGCGCCAAACCAGGCGGGCAGGTAGCTCAGGTAGTCGTTAACGCTGTCGAAGATCTCGTCCTCCATGAACGTCGCCGAGGTCTCCATCCACCAGCGCCATAGATCGCGCTTGCCGCCCGGCAGGCCGAATTGGACGGCGTGAAAGAACTCGTGGGCGACGGTCACTTTGAGAGCGCCCTGCTGCGGGTTGGGGTCGTCGTTGGGGGGGAAACCGGCATAATTGTTGCGGACAGCGATGAAGCTGCTGATGCGGCCATCCGGGAAGAAGCGTTCCGGGAAGGTGACCCCGTAGGGCTTCGAAGTGCCCAGGACAATGTCGTAGAGGTAGACCCGATAGCGTTCCCCGGAATCGAGGCCGGGGGGCAGTGGGTAACGCACCGGCCCGGCAAAGTAGTGCTGCCAGGCGGTTTCGAAGTAGGCGGCGCAGTTCTCGACGTAGGCGAAGTTAGTGACGCCATGTTGAGCGCTGATCGGCTTGGCGGGGTCATAGTGGCGGTCCGTCTGTGCGGCGATGTCCGAGACGTAGGTGTAGAAGAAACGAAAGTGTGGGGTCTCCCACGTGTACTGCAACAGGGACGGCGGACCCTCCGTTGGCATGCGTGGCGGCTCCTATGGATGGTGTGTGTTGGCAACAGGCATCAATCGGCTGGGGATGGGTATTCTACCGTGTACGTATCATCCTGCTTGTGGACCCGAATGTACGGGTCGACCTTCTCACGGAAGTCCCGGCTCAGGACGTCGTAGTTCCGCACGACATCTTCGACGACGGAGGCCAGCTCCGGGGTGCCGCATTTACTGACCTGGGCTGGTAGCTCGTTCGTCGCCTCTGCGGGGTTACCTCGTGAGGCGCTACGACGGGCAACGATCAGCCGTTCGGGATCAAAGACCGCCAAGATGCGGTAGAAAAGCTCATCCTCATCGACTTGAGGCGCAGCGTCCGGCTTCGCGATTGCTCTTGAACGTTGCTTTGTCGCCATCTTTGCTTTTCTGCTGGTGGCCATCGTTGGCTCCTCTCTCAGCCCTATTCCCAATGACCAAATCCCAATGACCAAATCCCAAAGAGTTGGTCATTTAGGGTTGGTCCCTTCGCCAATTCCATTGTACTCCTGGTCTGAGGATTTGTCAACAGCCTCAGGTCGACGGCCTATCTTGACAGGGGGCGTATTTTCTGGTAGGATGCACATAAAGATTCGTCAAGCATTGCTGGCCGAAAGCAGCGTGCTGGTGGTGGCCGAGTTCGACCAGGCTATGAGGTATGAAGGGATCGTTTGCTACGATGACAACACAAAGAGAGAGGACAAGATGACCGCTCAACTAGACGCACAAAAGGTCTATGGTGAGCTGAGCCAACTGCGCGAGGAGATTCGGCACCTGAGAAACCAGGTCCACAAGTTGGAGCAGGTAGTTCGTCCCGCTGTTCGCACCGAGCATCCGCATATTGTGCGTATTGAGGGGGTGCATGGTGGACGCCCGACGATACGCGGTACAGGGGTGAGCGTGCAGACCGTTGTGGAACAGGTTCAGTTAGGCCAGTCGCCCCAGCAAATTGTCGAGGATTTCGACGGCGTGCTGACATTGGCCCAGGTCCATGATGCGCTTAGTTACTATTACGAGCACGAGAAGGAAATCGAGCAGGACATCAACGAAAACCGCGAGGCGCTATGGAAAGGGCCGAAAACAACGAGCTCTTCGTAAGACTTTACGTGGACGCCGATATTACTCCCAGACTGGCCCGCACCCTGGATTACACCAACATCTGCTCCGCCTTCGTCAAGACCCTGCTGGCGGAGAACTTCGTGCAAATCAACGGCAAATGCAAGCGGCCAGAGGTGCTGGAGAAACGAGAGCTGGAAGCGCGCCGCCAGCAGCGGCTGCTGCGGGAGTTCGAGACTATCCTGGAACAGGTGCGGCGCGGGCAGAAGCTGGAGAACGTGCGCAAGGAGGCGGTGCTGGCGGGGTTCGCGCAGTTGTACCGGGAGAAGCGGTTCCAGGAGATCCCGCGGGTGGGGCGGAAGCTGCCGCCGCGGATTGTGGAGAGTAGTACGGAGATTTATGATTTCATCGACATTGCGGAGGCGAAGGTGGGGTAATGGCAACTTTCGATGATAAGCTAGAACAGACCACGGCCGGCATCCCGGTGAGCCTGCGACCGTTCTTTCAGGAGTATCGGTTAGAAGATCTCGACCCAGAGCGGAGCGCTTTCACCGTTATCGAACGCACACTGGCTTGGGGTGACGTGCCTGAGCTGCGCTGGCTCTTTGCCTACTACGGGCCGGAACGGCTGGCCAAATGGGTGCGCCAGGCGGGCTGGTACTGCCTGCCGCGGCGACGACTGATGTATTGGCTGTGCTTCTTCGAGATCGCTGATTACCGCCATGGGGAACGGATATGGCCGCATTGATTCCCAACACCATTCCCAGCGGCCTGAAGCCACACTTCCAGGAATATGACTTCCAAACCCTGGACCTTGACCGCGATGCGAACCTGATCATTCAACGCACCTTGGAACATGGCACCTGGGATGAAGTGCGTTGGCTCTTTGCCGTCTATGGCGGCGAGCGCATCCTTACTTTCGTGCGTGAGCGGGGCGAACGCCTGCTGTCCCGTGTCACCTTCAACTATTGGCGAAAACTATTCGGGATACGCCAGTGGCGACGTTCGCCATTTCCCACGGCCAAGGGGGAAGTGTGGGACAGGTAACCCTGGCCAATCCCCATTGGGAAGCGCTCACCCCTGAAACACGGCAGGCGTTCGACAAAGTCGCCAGCCTACCGTTCATCAGCCAGTTCTACCTGGCCGGTGGCACCGGACTAGCTCTGCACCTGGGGCATCGATTCTCAGTGGATCTGGACTTCTTTTCATCAGCCCCTGATGCCGTTGGGCCAGATGTGCGCCTTGCACTTCGAGAAGCTTTCGATGATCCAACGCTGTCCATCACACATGACACGGATGGCACGTTTGTGGCGACCTGGCAAGGTGTCGGAATTAGTTTCTTTCGTCTGCACCTCTACCCTCTGGTGCAGCAGCCTGTACTCGTAGAAGGTGTGCCAGTGGCAACAGTGGAAGAAATCGGGGCAATGAAGTTGGCGGCGATCATTGACCGGGGCACCCGCAAGGACCTGGTAGACCTGTATTACATCCTGAAACAGGTACCCATTGAGCGCCTGTTTGAGGTGGCTGCCACAAAATACCCTCGCGTGCGCACCTTTGCTATCAGCGCCACACGGGCCCTGGCCTATTTTGATGATGCGGAAGCGCTGCCGATGCCGCGGATGATTGACCGTACACCCTGGGCCACGATGAAGCGATTTCTGGATCGCCAGGCGCTGGAGGTTGGACGGAAGCGTCTGGAGGATTTATGGGCCTAGAGAGGTACATGTGATCCAATCCTCTTTTGCTCCCGGCACCGTCATCACCAAATCCCGGCCCGCATCATCTCCGCCCGGCACCGGCGCGAGATGGAGCGAGAGCTGCCCGCCGGAGCTAATCCCTGGGAGCATTACCGCCATCTCATCGTCTCCGTGGACTATGCCAAGCAACCCGCGATCAAGAACCAGATCCTGGAGCAGCGGTGGGACATCGTCGCCATCGACGAAGCTCACCAGGTGGCTAAACACCACCAGAGCGGGCCGGACCAACGGGTGCAGATGGATCGTTGGGAACTGGCCGAGGCGCTGGCCACCAGCCCCCGGGTCCGGCACCTGCTTCTGCTCACGGCCACCCCCCACAACGGTTACACCGACTCCTTTGCCAGCTTGCTGCGTATGCTGGATGTGGGTGCGGTCGACGGCCTATCCCACCAGCCCGCGATCGTGCGCTCCGTAGCCGAGCGGCACGTCTGCCAACGCCGCCGCGAGGATGTGGAAGCCTGGTTCCGCGACGACCCCTCCCGCAGTCCCTTCCCCGACCGGGATCAGCAAGAGGTCATCGTGGCCCCCACAGCTTACGAAAAAGAAGCCATCGAAGCAGTCGAGGCTTATGGGGAACGGGTGCTGGCCAGCGCGGCCAGCGGCAGCGCCCAGGTACGCACCCTGGCCCATTGGACAGTCCTGCACCTGCACAAACGCGCCCTCAGCTCCCCCGAAGCCCTGCGTTGCTCCCTGCGCAACCGCCGGGAGAGCCTGCAGCGGCGGCTGGCCGGAAAGCTGGCGGCTGAGGAAGAAGCAGCCGTATCGGCAGAGGTCGCCCGCGCCAACGTGTTGGACGAGGACCCCGGCGAGCGGCTGAGCGACGAGGAAGCGGGCCAGCGGACGGAGCGCACCGCGTACGGCTCGCCCGAGGCCATCCGCGCCGAATTGGACGAACTGGAACAGGTCCTGGCCAAAGCCCAACAGGTTACGCCTCGCCGTGATAGCAAGCTACAGAAGCTGTTAGATAGCACCCTGCGCGACCGGTTGGCAGCCGATCCCAAGGTCATCGTCTTCACCCGCTACGTGGACACGATGAACTATCTGAAGGACCAGACCAAGGCCGACCGGCGCTATGCCCATGCCACCGTACTCACCATCTACGGTGACTTGAACGAGCGCCAACGGCGTGAAGTCTTCCTGGAGTTCGCGCGGGCCA
>JBBITV010000170.1:0-8067 GCA_037440585.1 Chloroflexota bacterium | reverse complement strand
CGAGCTCCACCCGGATCATGGCGTTGGGGAGCGGCTCGGAGACCGTCCCCTCCACCTCGATGGCGTCCTTCTTCGGCAAGCTCCCGGTCGACCTCTCGCACGGACACGCTCGGCCCACCCTGGACGAGCCGAACCCGCCCCCGGCCGGAGGCGGACCCCCAGTATAGGGGCGGACCGGAGACCTCGTCCATGACGGGGGCCACCCTGCCGGCGACCTGCGAGGATCGGCCGGCGGCGGCCCCAGCGGAACGTGGCCCGGTCGCTGACCGCCCCGGCCGCTGGCTGAACCACGACCGCCAGGACCAGACCAACTGACGTTAGCAGGCCGAGGGCACTACCTTTTATTGCATCGGGTACCAGGAGCGCGACGAGTACCGGCAGGATAATGGGTCCCAGGCTGTTCCATAGATAGGAAAGGGCAAACCAGTAGACGTTTAAAGCCAGGTAGTCCCGCCCTTGCAAGGGCCTCCGAGCAGGTGCCGGTTCTGCAACGGTGACGCTCGTCTTCACACCGCCTCCCTTAGAAGAAGGTTCGTATAACCGCTCAAGCGGTTACTACGAACCTTCTACCCTTTGCGTGTACATGCCAGGATGAATTCGTACACGCGCTGCCACACCTCGCGGCGCTCAATATCCTCGGTGATGCAATGGCCGGAGCGTTCGAGCCAGACCAGAGACTTGTCTGTCGCACCCACCCGGTCGTAGATTTCCTGGGCACTGCTGGGCGGCGCTGCCATATCCCGGCGCCCGTGCATTACGAGCAAGGGCACACGGACGTCCGGTAGTTCCCGGCGCACGCGATGCATCAACTGAAAAAGCTCGTCGATACAGCGGCCAGGGATGCGACGATAGGTCCAGATGCGATCCTGGGCGGTGAGATCGGCCAGGTCAGACATGTCAGGCGGGGTATACCAGCGAATGAGGTGCTTCAGGAGCGGCACCAGCGGAATCCGCCAATCTCCCTCGAAATGAGTCGGCGTGGACATAACAACGGCTCCGCTCACCGGGTAGCGTGCCGCCAGGTACAGTGTGATCAGCCCACCCATGGACAAACCCGCCAGGAAGACCTGCCGGCACTGGGCATCCAAGCGGTGCAGACCCTCCTCCGCCGTAGCCACCCAGTCGCGCCAGCCTGTGTGCGCCATGTCCTCGGGCGTCGTCCCGTGGCCGGCCAGGCGCACACCCAGGACCCCCAGCCCCCGGGCCGCCAGAAACTCCCCCAGTCCACGCATCTCGGGCGGGCTGCCGCCAAAGCCGTGGATGAGCAGCACTGCCGCGCGCCCTGGTGCTGAGCCTGCAGACGTTAAATTGAATTCGAATGGACTCAGGTCAAGAGTTTGATGATGCATATCTCAGACAAGGTATTTGTCGAAGAATGCCAGCACACGCGTCCGGTACTCGTCCGGGCAACGTCGATCGACAGCCCGGTGACCCGCCTCGGGAACGATCCAGAGCTCCTTGGGTTCACCCGCCAGGTTGTAAAGGCGCTGCACCTGAGGGGTGGGGACGTAGGGGTCCTGCCCGCCGTGAATCAGCAAGAGGGCACGCGGGCTGATCCGGCTGACCCAGCGGATTGGATCGGCCGCACGCAGGTCACAGCCCAGACGCAAGCCCGCGGCTCGGACCACGAGCTGGCTTAGAGGGATGTGCAACCACCGTGTCCGCATCCGCTCCTGGATGCCACCTGCTATGGCTGTACAGATCTCCGTGAATCCACCGTCTGAGACGACCGCCTGCATGGCGGAACTCTGGGGTGCAGCCGTCATCGCAACCACGCCGCCCATGCTGAATCCCATCACGCCCACCCGTTCAATGCCACGCCCGCGCAGGTAATCGACCGCGCCCAGCAAATCGCGACGCTCGTAGAACCCCATGGACACGCGGTCGCCACCGCTCCGCCCGTGGGCACGGAAATCGAAAAAGAGGCAGTTGTAGCCCGCCTGATTGAACCAGGGCGCGTAGATCAGATCGGGGTCCAGGCTACCGATGTGGCCGTGGCAGAAGATGACGGTACCCCGCACCCTTGCAGCCGGAATGAAATAGCCGGCGAGGGGGATACCGTCAGTGCTGGTGAAAGAAACTTCTTCATAATCCAGCCCAAAGTCAGCCGGCGATGACCTGACATCGGGAACGCGGCGGCGGATCATCTGGTCCGCCCCAAACCAGGCCAGGCTACCCAGCCCGCCCGCGCCGGCCAACAATGAGCCAGCCACGAGCCATGTAACACGCCGGGGGACGACCATCATAGCATCTCCTGCGAGAGTTGTAGGATTACCCCTGATTTGGTTGTGCCAATGCCGCGCTAGGCTACGGCACCCTGGCTATTGGCCGGTTTCGGCGCCGGATGGTCAGCCGCACGATGGCGGCCACCAGCAACAGGCCGGTGAGCCAGAAAAGAGACTGGACCCAGGGCACCGGTGGACTGCCGGTGGTCTCGGCCAGCGCCTGGTTCAGTGCCTCACCCAGTACCAGCGCATTCCACCAGGCGTGTAGGCCCACACTCAGCACATACGCTCCCGGCAGCGGCCAGTACCGGTCCTCGCGCAGGAGACTGTACCAACCGAGCCCCATCAGGCCACCCGTTAGAGTGTGGAGGAGCGATGCTCCGGCGCGTAACAGAATGCCCTGGTCCCAACTGGCCAGGCCAGCACCGAGAAGCTGCGCCGCTCCGCCTGTTCCCGGAAATCCCGGTGCAGCCTGCCAGACTGGCACAGCCATAATGCTATTGAAAAGACCCTCCGTCAAAGCAAACCCGGCCCCAGCGGCAATACCCCACGCGAAGGCCTGGGCGCGCGTGACCAGCCGACTGTGTAGCAGCGGGACACTCAGACTTTTGACGGCCTCCTCAATCATCGGGCCAAGCACCACCACCAGCAGGCCGCCGGTCAACAAAACAGGCGGGGTCAGGAACACAGCGCGCACGCGTTCGGTGTCTTGCAAAGCAGCCGGGGTCTGCAGAAGGTCCAGGAGTTGTTGAACCCAGGTTGCCCCATCCGGTAGCAGCGAGACCCCGGCCAGGACGACAACCGCCACGCTCACGAATCCCAGTAACTCCAGCAGCGCCGCCAGGGTGGTAGCAACCAACGCACCATAGGTAAGCTGCACCACGAACTGGCGCTCCGTCGCTTCCCGTGTACGGCGCCAGACGAAGCCCACGACCAGCAGCACCGGCAACGCGATGGCTGCCAGGTAGAAAATAGGGAAGATCCACAGTGCCAGTTGCGTCAGCTTTAGCGCCGCCGGGCCGAAGACCAGAGCCAGGATGAAGAACATCAGCAAGAACACTCCGCGCGGCAAGTCTACCGGGCGCTCGGGACGCCCGGCCAGTGCACCGGCGCCCTGCCGCGCCAGCGCCACCCCGAGCCCCAGGCCAAGCGCAGCAACGACTGCCAGGAGTGTGCTCGTCACCAGCGTCTCGGACCCGGGGCTCCGGGTCGGCACAATCAAATATCCCAGGCCCGCCAGCAGGCCAGTCAGTGTGAGAAAGATCCCGGTAAAGATCATGAGTATGCGACCGATGTAGAGCATCCGCCCTCTCCAGATAATAACTGATAAATGATAGCTGATGGCTGATAATAGTTCATTATGGCGATGTTGTCAAGGGTCGCGTTCGAAAACACCCTTATTTCAAGACCTCTGACTTTTGGCACACAGCTTGACTTTTAGGCCGACCCGATTACACTTTGGTTGAAATTACGGCGACGCGGAGGCGTCGTCGTCGCAGGCTCTCGAAGGACAAGACTTAGGTAAGAGCCCAGTGAACGGGATTATGGGCCTGCATCGGGCGGAAAGACAGTAGGAGATCACGACTGTGAGTGAACTATCTAATTTTGGCGCACTGGCATGGCTGGCCGTCATTCCCATGCTCGGCGTCTTGATTTTCGTCCACGAGCTAGGTCACTTCCTGGCTGCACGCTGGATGAAAGTCCGTGTCGAGGAATTTGGATTTGGCTATCCGCCGCGTATCATGACCCTGTTCGAGCGCAACGGGGTCAAATACACTCTGAACTGGTTGCCCCTGGGTGGATTCGTGCGGATGGTGGGCGAGGAAGGCGAATTCGACGTCGAAGGCAGTCTCTACAGCAAGAAACCGTGGCAGCGCGCCCTGGTCCTGGCCGCCGGCCCGGTGATGAACCTGATCTTAGCCGCTCTCATCTTCGCCCTGATGTTTGCCGTCTTCGGTGTACCGCGACAGTTCCGGCCTACGGGTCGGGTGGTCATCACCTCGGTAGTGCCCGGCTCACCCGCGGCTGAGGCGGGGTTGCAACGCCACGACGTCGTGTTACAGATCGACGGGCGGCAGGTGCACACGCCTGAGGAGCTAAGGATCGAAGTAGAGCAACGAGCTGGGAAATCCGTCCGCTTGCTGGTAGACCGGGAGAGCCAGTTGCTGGAGCTCAGTGTTACCCCGCGCCGCCCGGAGGATACGCCACAAGGCCAGGGAGCAATGGGCGTCAGCATTGGACCGGAAGGTGAGTATATCTACCGTCGTTTGCCGCCTCTGGAAGCATTGGCGAGCGGGTTTGGCCAAATGGTGTTCAGCATGCTCATCATGCTGGGCGGTCTGGCCGAGCTTGTCCGGAGCTTAATTGTTCCTGGCCAGTCCGTTCCACAGGGTGGTGTGGCGGGTCCCATTGGTATCGCTCGCTTCACAGGGCAGGTGGCCCAGGAAGGCTGGCGGCCGCTTATGAACCTGGCTGCGTTTCTGAGTATCAACCTGGGACTTCTTAACCTTCTGCCTATGCCCGCCCTGGATGGCGGACGGTTGTTCTTCGTCCTCTTGGAATGGCTGCGCGGCAAACGCATCCCGCCCGAACGTGAAGCGCTCGTCCACGCCCTCGGGATGGCGTTGCTCTTGACCTTTATCCTGGTTGTATCCTACTTCGACCTGGTCAACTGGCTCAGGGGAGTGCCTGTGATCCCAGGCGGTTGAATCAAACCCGATTTCATTGCGCACCAGGGCTCCGCCAAATCGCGGAGCCCTTTCTTTTCCCTTTACACTGTGTGAGCAGCCGGACGTAGCCCAGGCGCCGATCAACCAGCGGGCAACCGAGGCGTAAACGTTGCCTGACCGTGGAGACAAAAGCGTACGCGCTGGCTATAATAGACGTGCCGTTTGTCGTCCAGGGGCTGACCTATCTCACACGGTCAACTCACGGCAAGCTTCCTCGATACAGCTCCGGACCATTAGCCTAACATCTCCCCTGGCTGGCTGTGCGGTATGGCATAGCGATTGCCGCCATCACTGCCCTGCTTGATACCAGGCGCGCATTTTCCCCAGACACAACTTGGCCCTCCCACGCTGGCCTTGCCGTACTGCCTGCCAGAAAAATACTCTTACTGGAGGCAGAGCTCATGGAACGTCTGTACTCGACCCGAAAGGCGGTTCTGTTTGCCACGGTGATGCTGGGAATCCTGCTGTGGCGAATGTTACTGGTCACTCAAGCGGGATTCGCCGACTTCAGAAACTTCCTCCCCTCCATCCACGTGAGCCACTACAGTCCCTATCCACCGCCCTATCCGCCGCCCGGACCCAGCCCAACCCCGAGAATTGTGCCCACTGTTGTACCTACCCCCCCCGGCGTCCGCCCGTGGAGGCAGGTCGCCAACTGGGTTTATTGGCTTGATAGTCCCAACCTGACGGCTATCGCCAACACTGCCTACAACCTGGCGGTCATCGACTATTCTCGGGATGGGGGGGCTTCCGGCGAGTTTAGCTACCGCGACATCCAGGCCCTGAGGCAAGGCTCAAATTGTAAGCGCCGCGTCCTCGCATACCTGTCAATTGGAGCAGCCGAGAACTACCGGTGGTATTGGCAGCCAGGATGGAAACCGGGTAACCCAAGCTGGATCGTCAAAGCTGATCCCGACTGGCCGGGGAACTACTATGTCAAGTTTTGGCATCCCGACTGGCAGGCCATTGTCTATGCTTACCTGGATCGCATCCTGGCCGCGGGATACGACGGCGTATTCCTGGACCTGGTCGATGCCTATCAACAGCGCTATGCCCAAGGGCACGAGCAGGACATGGTCGATTTCGTCATCGCTATCGCTCGCTACGCACGCACCCGTTCGCCATTGGGCGAAGATTTCGGGGTGTTTCCTCAAAATGCGGAAGAGTTGGGGGTCCACCCGGAGTACCTGGCTGTGGTGACCGGTATCGGCATCGAAGAGCTTTATTACCAGGCGACGAACATCCGTGTGCCCGAGTCGGAGCGCCTGTACCGCGAAGGCGACGTCGATCGCTTCAAGCGGGCTCCGCATGGCGGCCTGATCCTGACAGTGGACTATACCAATCAGGCTGCCCAGATTGACGACGCCTATGCCCGCGCCACCCGCAAAGGCTACGTCCCGTACGCGACCAATGTAGCCCTCGATCGACTTCGCATTAACCCGGGACACGAGCCGGTGTGTCGATAACAATTAGGGGCGCCCCTCGGGGTGCCCCTATATTTTTCTGAACGCCCCCCAAAAAGCATTGACGTAGCCCCTGTTTTGTGATACAATCAATCCGTTTTCATCGGAAATTGGGACTTGGTCATTGGCAAATATACGCCTGCTGGGCAAAAGGCACAAATCCGGGAGCACACGATGACTGCGATCAATCGTTTCCGCCTGTCCGATTTGACACCTGACGTTCTGGAACGGCTCATGCGCCGTTCAGAGCTGGACATCGCGGCGTTGCAGCCACGCGTGCAGACTATCATCGAGGACGTGCGGGCGCGCGGCGATGTGGCTGTGGTCGAGTACACCCAGAAGTTCGATGGCGTCCACATCCCAGCGCAGGCGCTGCGTGTGACGCCCGCCGAGTTCGAAGCCGCACGGCAGACGCTTGTGCCTGAGGTGCGGGCAGCCATTGAGCACGCTTCGCGGAATATCCGGGCGTTTCACGAGAAGCAAAAGCCACCTGAGCTGTGGTGGACAGAGGTAGGGCCTGGGGTGCTGGCCGGCGAGAAGACGACGCCTATCCCCAGCGCCGGGCTGTACGTCCCGCGCGGCAAGGGCTCCTTCCCGTCTGTCGTGATGATGCTGGCGATCCCGGCCCACGTGGCGGGCGTGCCGCGCCTGGTCATCGTCACGCCACCCGGGCCGGACGGCCAGGTGGACGCGGCCACCCTGGTCGCCGCACAACTGAACGGAGTAGAGGAGATCTACAAAGTGGGTGGCGTGCAGGCAGTCGCCGCGCTGGCCTACGGCACGGAGACCATCCCCCGCGTGTACAAGATCCTCGGTCCAGGCGGCAGCTACGTCACCGCGGCCAAGCACCTGCTCTACAGCGTGGTAGACGTCGGTCTGCCGGCCGGTCCCAGCGAGTCCATCGTCCTGGCCGATGCGTCGGCAGACCCGCACCTGATAGCCCTTGATTTGCTCGTAGAAGCGGAGCACGGCCCGGATTCAGCCGCGTTGCTGGTGACGGATAGCCCGGCTCTCGTTGACGCCGTGGCGGCGCACCTGCCCGCCCTCATCGCCGAACTACCCGAACCGCGCCGGAGCTTTGTCACACAAGTGTTGAGCAGCTACGGCGGGCTGCTGCTGTGCGACAGCTTCGACGACGCCGTGGCCTTCTGCAACGACTACGCGCCGGAACACCTGATGGTTCACGTGCGCGAGCCCTTCCTGGCACTACGCCATCTGCACAACGCCGGCGAGATCTTGTTGGGCGCTCTCAGTACGTTTCCGCTGGGCAACTATTGTCTGGGCACGAACGCCGTCCTGCCCACCGGGGGCTTCGCTCGCACCTACTCAGCCCTCTCAATCCACGATTTTCTCAAGCGCACTGGCATCGGCTACGTGACCGCCGAAGGATTCGGGCCGCTGGCCGAGACTGCGGCCGCCCTGGCAGACTACGAGGGATTCCCGGCGCACGCACGTGCTGTGCGAGTTAGCCACCGATCTTCAACTCGAATGGCATCAACGCCAGTACCCTTTCCCTGAGCAACGCCTGCAGATCCCCCACAAACAGCTCTAGCAGACTCTCTCTATCGCCAAACGGCTGAGGTACCACCAACCGGCCTGGCGCTCCCACCGTCTCCAACGGTACCTCCGCCGTCCGTGGGATTCCGGCCA
>JBBITV010000169.1:0-8126 GCA_037440585.1 Chloroflexota bacterium | reverse complement strand
AGCCCAGGGACCAGTGCTGGGCGGTGGAGAACGCCGGCCTCTACTGCCCCTGGATCGCCTGGCGGTCCGCCACCACCAGCGACTGGGACGGTATCGCCTTCACCTTCCGCTGGGCCAGAGGCACCGACCCGGTGGTGCGCTTCGAGACCTCCCAGAGCACGTGGGAGGCGCCCATGAGCCGCCTGCAGCGGGAGGCCGGGCTGCGCGACCTGGGCCCCCAGGGCCAGCAACTGGAGACAGGCCAGTTCTTCACCCTGGCCTACCGCGTCTACGACCTGCTCCTGGAGTGGGGCTACAACCGGGCCGAGGATAGCAACCCTGACGGCCCGCCCATGCTGGTCCCCTGGGACGGCGCCCTCACCCTCTCGACGGGCGGCATCCGGCTCATCAAAGCCCAGGGGTTTGACACAGGCGGTCGCTACGAGGCAGGGCGCGACGACCGGGTGTTGGAGCGGGCCGACCTGAGCCCGGTGGTGGCCTGGCGCTCCTCCACCCTGGACCCTCGGCGGCGAGACAAGGAGGCCGACGGCCTGGCCCTGAACTTCGTGGTGCCGCGAGGCGAGGATGCCAGCGTGCTCCTGGAGATGGTCACCGGCGGCCGGCGGGAGTTCGCCCTACCGTCGCGCTTCCGCGACGTGCACCAGGAGTGGATGGTGGACGAGGAGGGGCATGGCGTTCACGGTCACCTGCACTGGTGCTGGTTCAAGGAAGGCGGAAGGGAGACAAGGTGACAAGGGGACGAGGGGACAAGGAGCAGTGAGAGTCCATCTCCTTGTCTCAGAAACCGCCCCATTGATGTTTACGGCTAGCGCCATGCGCGTTAGATGAACGCAAAAGAGAGGGGAACGTGTGAAAAGGTGGAATCTGACGGGCTTGAAAAGAGTGACGGCCAGTGTGGTGCTGCTGGCACTCTGCGCCGTTCTCTGGGGTCCTCACGTTGCGGTTAAGTCGTCGCCTGGCACGGCAGAAGCCCTGCAATCCTTCGCCATCAACGGCTTCTACATCCCCTGGAAGGTCGCCCAGCTCAGCGGCATTGACACGCCGGAGGAGCTTGAGGCGTACCTGCTGCAGGACAAGGTCCCCTACTTCACCGATCTCGGCGCCGCCTGGGGGCGTATCCATCCCGCCGCCTTCGGCTCCTTCGCCTGGGGCTGGGTAGACCCCGACCTGGATGGGCAGAATTTCGACTTCAGCCTGCCGGATGTCTACGTGAAGGTGGCCCAGCAAAACGGCATCCAACTCCTGCCATCCCTCAGCCCCCTGAAAGAAGACGAGTGGCTGACCGCGCTGACCTACGTTCCGGCCAACCTGGCTGCCTACAAAGCCTATGTGCAGGTGACCGTCGAGCGGTACGATGGCGATGGAGACCGGGACATGCCCGGGCTGCTCAGGCCGATCAAGTACTGGCAACTCGACAACGAGGCCGACCTGCGCAACCAGCAGCGCGATGGCCACTTCGCCGGCTTCGAGAGCCCGGCGGAGTACAAAGCGGTGCTTCAGGCGACCTGGGAGGCCGTCAGGGCCGCGGACGCGGAAGCGCACCTGATGATCAATCTGGCCGGCATCGGGCAGGGCCTGGGCACCTACGGCCTGGAATACCTGCGGCGGCTGCTGGATGAGGGGGCCTCCCCGTACTTTGACGTCCATTCCTACCACGTCTACCCTACCACCTACGACCTGGCCCCGCTGGAGATGGAACTGGCCGAGATGAAGACGCTGGTAGGGGAGCGGCCCATCTGGGTCACCGAGACCTCCATCACCAGCCGGGATGTGCAAGGCTTTGAAGACCCGGCCAGCGAGGCCGCCCAGGCGCGGTGGCTGGCGAAGAACTATATCTACCATGTGGCCAACGGCGTGACCCGCGTCTTTTGGCTCAACCTTACAGACATGAGCCCTGCCCTGGGTGAGCATCTCTTCAGCTATACCGGCCTGATGACCTTTGGCCCGCCTCCGCAGAAAAAGGCCGCCTACTATACCTTCCGCCTGCTGGCCCAGAAACTGAATGCGGCCACGAGTGCCTCTTCCGAGGGGGACGGCCGGCACGTCTTCTACTTCGCCGATGGCAGAAAAGTCTACGTCCTGTGGAGGGCGACGCCGGGCACCGTGGACCTGAGTGCCGCTTTCGGCCCCGGCCTGGTCCAGGTGACCCACATCGTGGAGGATGCAGCGCAGCCGGAGCCGCTGACGGAGCAGGCTCCGTCGAACGCGGTGCCCGTCTCCGAATCGCCTATCCTGGTAGAGGCGAGCGTATCCCCCACGGCAACGAATACCCCCACGCCAACGAGTACCCCGACGCTGACACCCACGCCAACGAATACGCCGACCTTGTGCCCTCAGCCGGCGATTGCCAACTTCGCCGACCAGCAGCGGGTCAACGACCGGCCGGAAGAGCGCCAGTTTAACGCTGCTCTGGCCGTAGATGGCTCGACTGTCTGCGTGGCCTACGACGCAACTCGCCCCGGCAACCCCCCCCAGCTCTACCTCTCAGTCTCCCGTGACGGCGGCGAGACCTTCGCCCCCGGCGTCCAGATAGATGCCACCGCGCCCCTGACGGCCGCCCAAAAGTTGCCCACCATCGGCGTCGGCCCCGATGGCACCCTCTACCTGGCCTGGCAGGACATGCGGGCCGACGAGGGGGACATCTACTTCACCCGCTCGGCCGACGGGGGCCGTACCTTCTTCCCGACCCGGCGGGTCAACGACGACTTGGGAGCCGCCCAACAAATCGTGCCCCAACTGGCAGTGGACCCCGGTAATGGCCGCCTCTACATCGCCTGGTACGACGGCCGGGACAACGGCCACCTCTACCTGGCCGCCTCGGCCGACGGTGGCAACACCTTCCGCTACACCGGCATAGATGACGCTCCAGCCGGCATCGGCCGGGCCGACGATTACTGGTACCGCTTTGAGATCACCGTGAACCCCAACAACCACGACCTCTACGCTGCCTGGGCCGACCGGCGGGATAGCACCGCCCGCTACTTCTTCGCCCGCTCCGAAGACTTCGGCGCGACCTTCACTGGCCACCGGGAGGTGCCCCTGGGCAGTGCCGTCATCCCTCGGGCCGGAGAGGGTGGCCACACCACCCTGGCTGTAGACAACAGCGGCACCGTCTACGTCGCCTGGGTGGGGGAGCAGGCTGGGAACATTGATGTCTACCTTTCTCGCTCCAGCGACCGGGGCAACACCTTTGCGGCACCTCAACGGGTCACCACCCACTCTGCCTCGCAGACGGCCGTGCACGCGGCGGCCGACGCCTGCGGCGAGGTCTACCTGGTGTGGGAGGACTTCCGGGCGGTGCAGCCCGGGCAGGAGCCGCCGGACATTGACCTGTACCTGGCTAGCTCGCGGGACGGTTTTCAGAAGGCCTTTCGGGTGAACAATGATCCCGGCCCGGCCAACCAGAGCGGCCCCCGCATTGGGGTAGACGCGGCCGGCGAGGTATACCTGGCCTGGGCAGACCATCGGGAGACAGCCGGCAACCCCGACATCTACTTCGCCCGTAGCCATCGGACTCCAGCGGTGACGGCCACGCCGACGCCGACCGCTACGCCGACACCGACCGGTACGCCAACCGGCACTCCAACCAACACGGTAACGCCCACGCCGTCGGCCTCTCAGTGCGTGCGCGACGTCAATAACAACGGCATAAGTGATATCGTGGACATCCAGGCCACCGCCTCAGAGCTCCCCTGCCTGGTCTACCTGCCCCTGGTGGTCGCCAACTGGCGCCAGCCCTGGCCCGCACCGGGAAGCGTCACCATCCACAGCAATCTGGGCCGGCCCGGCTCCCCCCTGCCGGCCCTGCTCAAGCCCAGCGCCAACCTGCACCCCATGTGGGGCGATCGCAACGAGGCCCCTATTACGCGGGACAGCGAGATGGGCGCGGCGGCCCAGGTGGCCTTGCAGCATGATGCCCAGCGCTCCCCGCTGCTTCCTCTCTCCTATGCCTGGGCCGAGTTCCTGAGCGATGTGGGCGAAAGTGTGAACGAGGAGAGCATCCCCTGGGACTTTCCCCTGTACCACGGTGATACCGGCAACGCCTTTACGTATGCCTACTACGCCAAGCCCACCTACAACGTGATGCGCCTGCTGGGGATGCAAGAGTCGGTCCAGATGCCGGTCGAGATCACCGACGGCGTATCGCCCCCAAGAAGGGACTATGTGGGAGCGGTGGTCACCCGAGACGATGTGGGGGAGCACGTGGTGGTGCTGCTGTGGTACTACATTCCGCCGGAGGATCTGGAAAGCACCGCCGGCCGGCGCTACGAGGACCTGCGTGCCTACGCCAACACCCACCTGCGAGCCGACCTGGAGGTGGTACTAGAGGGGCTGGGCGATGGCCCTTACCGCCTGGACCGCTACTTGGTGGACGAGACCCACTCCAACGGCTTCCACTACCGGCAACAGATTGCAGACTCGAAGGCGCCGGCCGAGGAGGTGAACGGCTGGCTGCCGGGCAACAATCCCTACGGTGCGTCGGTAGCCCTGGAGCGGGTGGAGGAGCGGGAGAACGTGGATCCCGAAGCTGGTGAACTCCGGCTGCGCTACGCGGCTGTGGCACCCTGGACGGTGATGCTGATCGACCTGCGACCAGAGAGCTAGATTTGCGAGCTGTCAGCGGTCAGCCGTCAGCCGTCAGCGGTCAGTTGTTAGCTGGCGGCTGAAAGCTGAGAGCTGAAAGCTGACCGCTGAAAGCTGACCGCAGAGGGAGGTCAGGAGCGCCATGAAGCAACAAAGCACAATTCCTTCGGCTACCCGCCCCCCTGACCCCCCGCCCCCCGTTCCCCCCAACGTTGGGGGGGCAGGGGGGAGGGGAACGGGGGGCGGGCTTCGGCTCAGGACAAGCTTTAAGGCCGCGGTTCTGGCCGCTTTGGGGTTCCTTCTCCTTTTGCCTGGCAGCGTTAGCCCGTTCCGTTCCTTCGACAGGGCTCAGGACAGGGTTTTGCGTTTCACGTTGGAAGGTTCAACGGCCAACGGTCCGAAGGTGCTGGCATTCTATTTCACCTGGTACGCCACTGAAGCCTTCAGCGGCTGGTACGGTGGCTGGCGGAACATAACCAACCACCCGGCCAACGGCCCTTACGATTCCCATGACCCGCAAGTGATTGCATACCACACCCAACTGGCCCAGCAGGCGGGAATAGATGGCTTCATCGCCTCCTGGTGGGGTCAACCCACCGCAGATCCGCGTGATCGGAGCACTTTCGTAGATCAGACGGTGCGCCTGCTCCTGGAGGGCGCTCAGGAGGCGGGCCTGTCCATCGCCGTTTACTACGAGGGCTGGCACGGCGATCACTTTGCCTCTACACCTCAAGAGGTGGTGGGGGATTTCCTGTATATCCTCAACACCTACGCCAGCCATCCGGCATACCTCCGACATCAAGGCAAGCCGGTGATCTTTATCTACAACTGGTGCTTAAACAACGGTTGTGATGGCGACGAGCAGCCATTCACCCCCGAGGAGTGGGCGGCCATCCTCCAAGAGGTCAACAACCGCTACCCCGACGGGGTGTTCACCGTTGCCCACACGGCGCCGGTGGGACCCGCCACGTCCATCCCCTTTGACGGCCTTCATCAGTTCCAATACGCTTACGCCCTGGTGGCCAACGGCGCCAGCCGGCCCGACCAGATCCGGGCTTTCATGACCGGGAGGTACGGGGAACTCGTCAACCTGGCCCGAGGGCTTGGGGTTCTCGCCGCCGCCAGCGTCCATCCGGGCTGGGATGACACCCTGGTGCGCGACGGCGTGGTGCTGGAGCGCCATGATGGCGAAACCTACCGGGCCATGTGGGAGGCGGCCATGGCGGCCGATGCCGATTGGATCCTCATCAGCAGCTTCAACGAGTGGAGGGAGGGGTCGGTAATCGAGCCCAGCGTGGAGTTCGGGGATCGCTACGTGGCCCTCACACGGGAACTGGTCGAAAGGCCTGATGCCACCATCGCCATCGACGCGACGCAACCCGGCTTCTTGATCAACGGCGACCTCTGGGGAAGCAACCTGCTCCAGTACGCCCACGCCGATACGACGGTGAACCACCCCGGTTTCGTGGACGCCTCACGCCAGATGGGCCTGCGCCTGATCCGCTGGCCCGGCGGCAACAACGCCGACCTGTACGACTGGAAACGGGATGAGCAGATCGAACCTGGCCGGCGGATCCAGGACCCTCGTCTGGTGCACGTCACCCGCATGATCCAGTTCGCGCGGAACATCGGCGCCGAGCCCAGCATCACCGTCAACTTCGGCACGATGAACGCCCAGGACGCCGCCGACCTGGTGGAGTTCCTCAACGGGCCGGCCGACTCCCCGTGGGGCGCGAAGCGAGCCGCTCAGGGCTTCCCCGAGCCCCTTAACGTGCGCTACTTCGAGATCGGCAACGAGGAGAACCAGCCCCACATGTGGTATTTCTCCTGGACGGCTGAGAACCCTGAGAAGTACTTCTTCGGTGGAGAGGAGGAGCGCCGCGGCTTCTACGGAGGCTCGGTGCATGACCCGGTGGGTGCGAAGGGGGACTTTTTCAAGGTGGGTGGTGCTCGTAGTGAGCCACGCAGCGCAGCGGAGTGGCGTTCGGACGGCACTCCACTTCGTTCCGTGCCTGACTACGAGCAAACGTACACCCTACGCTTCCCGCCCGTGCGGGATGTGCGCGTCTTTTGGGCGGCGACGCGGGAGGATGCGGAGAACCGCGTTTTTGAAGAGTGGCTTGAAGTGGCGGACCTGAGCACCCAGCCGGCGGATGCCAAAGTCTTCACCCTGGAGGCCGAAACCGGCCTCCTACACTTCGGCGACGGGGTGCACGGTGCGATACCCCCGGCCGGCAGCTACTTCCTGGTCGAGTACACCACCTACGGCCACGACGGCTTCCTGGACTTCGCCCGCGCCATGCGCGCCGCACCCTCCTCAGTGCCCATCCAGATCGGCGCGGCCATGCTCCCATTCGTGGATGGTCAGCCCATCACCGATACGGCCCGCATGGTCGAGATCTTCCAGGAGATGGACTTCTACATCCGCCACCAATACAACGCCTCCTTCCCGGTGAGCGCCTATGGCGCCTACAACAACCGCCGTCAGATCGCGGCGGACCGCGTGGCCAACCTATCCCAGGACCGGCTGCGGGACTACCTGGCCAGCATCGGGGTCACCAGGACGCCTGCCATCGGGGTGACCGAGTGGAACGCGTTCCTGAATGAGGACTACTGGCACATGAACCGCACTCTGGAGGGCGGGGTCATGGCCGCCGAGTGGCTCATCCGGCTGCTCAACGCCGGGCCGGAGGAGGCACCCGTTGCCAACGCTGCCCAGTTCGCCCTGCACGGCGGCGCCCTTTCCCTGGTCAACACCCAGGGCAACTACAGCATCGCGCCCATGGGCTACGTCTTCCAGGGCTTTGCCGACTGGCCGGGCAGCCAGGTGGTCTCCACCACCGTCACCTCGCCCGAGGCCCTGGCGTACGACAGGACCGTGCCCTTCGTGGTGGCGGCCGCGGCCCTCTCCACCGATGGCCGCGCCCTGCGCATCGCCGCCGTCAACAACGCCGAGAGCACACCGGTGACCGCTACCCTGCAAATCACCGGCTTCACCCCGGCGTCAGGCCGGCTGTGGCGGCTGTCTGCGGACTCCTACGCCGCGGATAACGATAGGGACCCGGCGAACGTCGTGCTGGAAGAAGAGCCGGCCCAGGTTCCCCTGACCCAGATCACGCTGCCGCCCCACTCCGTCACCTTTGTGGAACTGCAGGGGGCCTCCCCAACAGCCTGCGTACAGGACGCTAACCACAATGGCATCGGCGACGTGGTGGACATCCAGACCACAGCCTCAGAGCTCCCCTGCCTGGTTTACCTGCCCCTGGTGGTCGCCCAGTGGCGTCAGCCCTGGCCCCCTGCCAACGCCATCGTCCTGGCCGACGGACCAGGCGGGCTGGAACTGGTCTCGGCCCCGGCCACCCTCCCCATCACCGTCGGTCACGTGACCTACCTGCCCGTCGAGGTGCTGGGCTACCGCCGGCCCATTAGCGTCACCGCCCAGACCCTCGTCCACACCTACGTCAACGACGTCACGCCGGCCGAGCCGGGCGACTCGCCCCCCTTCGCCGTGGGCACGCTGGAGGCAGCCAGCAGTGAGATCA
>JBBITV010000168.1:4099-8127 GCA_037440585.1 Chloroflexota bacterium | reverse complement strand
AGTCCGTCGCACTTACCTGGGCGAAGGCCATGTCGCGCTTGGAGCGGCGCAATACGGCGCGCACCCGCGCCTTCAACTCTTGGGGGTGAGACAGGTCGGTCACAAAGTCGTCCGCGCCGATTTCCAGGCCGGTAATGCCCAGTGCCTCGTCGCTATTCTGGACGAGGGCAATGATCGGTATGGGGGACATCGCCCGTAGTTCGTAACACAGGTCCAAACCGCGGTCACGCAGGGTTGTGAGATCCAGGAAAATCAGGTTCGGGCGGGCCAACATGGCCGTGTGCCACCCGCCACTCTCGTAGCGGGCGCCGGTAACGGTCTCATACTCCAGTCCGAGGGACAGCATGATCGAGCATGCCATCCGGCTGGTGTGGGGTAGTACCAAAACGCGAGGTCTCATCTTCGTTCCCTCCGGTATAGTAGCTCTTCGATGGGCGCCGGGCGGACGCCGTGTTGTTGATGTATGGCCGGTACTGATCACTATACACGGTCCAGGTTTGAGGATGATCTGATACCGGTTACAGTTCGGTTAAAAAGCGCCGTTGACAGGCCCACAGGTGGATAGTATACTCAGGGCAAGGGGGAAGGCCACTGTCACTGTCATAGACGAGCAATTCGCTAAAACCATACGGGAAACCTTGAAACAGTATCTTTTCGCCCATTCGCCAGTATGTGACGATGAAGATGAGTGATCGCGCGGCCGCCAGCTCCCGACTTGCAAAGATTAGCGACGCCGAAATGGCTGGTCTCCTGCGCCGGGCGCAGCGGTACGACCGCACTGCGTTCGACCGGCTGTATGTGCTGTACGCGGATAAAATCTATCGCTACGTCCGCTACCGGGTCCAGGATCAGCAAGCCTCCGAAGACCTGACAGCGGAGGTCTTTTTGCGTCTGCTGGAAGGCATTCATGCCTTTCGAGTCACGGAACGGGATCAGGTCGCCATCTTCTCCGGTTACTTGTATCGTATCGCACATAACCTGTTATACGACTATTATCACCGTCAGGCTCTCCGGCCGGTAGCACCTCTGGACGAGCAGGTGAGCGATCTATCAGACAGTCATCGGACCTGGATTGAACGGGGGCTAAGCGATGCGCAGCTCCACGCGGCCATTGGGGAGTTGACCGAGGAGCAACAGCAAGTCCTCGTTATGCGATTTTTTGAAGACATGAGCAGTGCCGATGTAGCGAAAGTGTTGGGCAAGACGGAAGGTGCCATCAAAGCATTACAACATCGCGCCCTCGCGGCGCTGGAGCGAATTCTCGGTCGAACAGAGCCACGGGAGAACCTGGCATGACCCTGGATGCGGTGCTGGACGAATGTCTGCAAGCCATCCGCAGTGGTGCAAGCGTCGAAGCGTGCCTGGCACGCTACCCGGATTACGCGGAGGAGCTGGAACCACTCCTGCACCTGGCGGCGCGCTTACACGTGGCGGAGCCACTGGCACTGAGTTCGAGCGCCCACGCGGCGGGCCGCCACAAACTGGGCGCTGCAGTGGAGGCCAGGGCAGCCGCCACCGAGGCGTGGGCTGGACCGGCCGAGTTGCTCCGGCGGCGGGTACAAACCTGGCTACGACTGCCACAGGTCCGGCCGCTACCGCGCCTGGCGCTGGCCTTCGAAGTGGTGATCCTGGTCGCCATCGTGGGCGCAGCGATCTTCGCGCTGGCGGCGGGGAGCTTGCCGGACCAACCACTGTACCCGATCAAGCGGGTCGCTGAGTCGATCCGTGTCGCCCTGACCCCGGACGTTCCCGGCAAGGCCCAGCTCCACTTAACTCTGGCTGACCGGCGACTGGCAGAAGCTGAGATTCTGCTGCGGCAGCAGGGCCGCGTGGACGAGTCCCTCCTGGCAGACTGGAACGCAGAACTCAGGGCCGCGCTGGCCGCCATCGACCAGGTGCCAGAGCAGGTGGCGTTCCGGGAACTGCTGGCCCTGTTCGACGCACGCGTCGGCGCACAGCAGGCACTCCTGGAGACGCTCCTGGTGCAAACTGGGGATGTACGGCATGAAAGATTGCTCGCAGCGTCCAGGACGGCCGCCGCCTACCGGCAGCTTGTGGTCGAAGCGGCCAACGATCCGACGCGAGTGGGCGCCTGGCTGCAGGGCACTCCGCTGCCCATGCTTACGCCGGCCGTCGATTTGCAGTCGCCGACCCCCACGCCTACGCCGACCCCTTCGTCTACCGTGACAGCCAGTGCGACGGCTACCCCGTCGCCCAGCGCATCGCCTGCACGGCCGCCGTTGCAGCCCGTGCTCGCGCCTACTGAGACGGCGCCGCCCACCGCCGGTGTGAGACCGACTGCCCGCGGCGTAGCTCGCGCGCCGACCGAGACCCCACTCGCGCCGGGCCCGCCCACGGAAACGCCGCGCTCGCGGCCGACTGAGGTTCTGGAACCGACGGCCACCCGCGAAGTGCGGCCAACGCCGAGGCCTGGGGAGACGGAGCGGCCCAAGCCAACTGCGGCGCCGCCGACGCCACGCCCGACGGAAGAACCAGAGCCCACGCCCGAACCTGAGCCGACGGAGAGACCCGAGCCGACCCATGAGCCCGAGGCGACGAAGACGCGGAAGCCTGATGACGGTTGAAGCGCGGCCCACTCCGCAGGGAAAAGGAAGATGGAGGTGCAACATGACTACTCGTGTGATCCGCGCCCCGCGCGGCACGGCGCTTGCGTGCAAGAGCTGGCAGACCGAGGCCGCCCTGCGCATGCTCATGAACAACCTTGATCCCGACGTGGCCGAGAAACCCGACGAGCTCATCGTCTACGGCGGGCGAGGTAAGGCTGCCCGGAGTTGGGCGGCGTTCGATGCCCTCGTAATGGCCTTGAAGGCCCTGGAGAGTGACGAGACGCTGCTGGTCCAGTCGGGCAAGCCGGTGGGCGTGTTCCGGACGCACCCCGATGCTCCCCGCGTCCTGATTGCCAATACCAACCTGGTCCCGGCCTGGGCCACCCAGGAGGTTTTTGACGAGCTCGACCGCAAAGGACAGAACAAGTACGGGCAGATGACCGCCGGGAGCTGGATCTACATCGGCCCCCAGGGCATCTTGCAGGGAACCTATGAAACCCTGGGCACAGCAGCCCAAATGCACTTCGGTGGCAGCCTCAAAGGCCGGCTGGTGCTGACGGCCGGCCTGGGCGGGATGGGTGGCGCGCAGCCCCTGGCGGTGACGATGAACGAAGGCGTGGCTCTCGTCGTCGAGGTGGACGAGCACCGCATCCAGCGCCGGCTGGAGACAAAGTACCTGGACACCTGGACCGATAACCTCCACGAGGCGATTGAGACCGCCTTGGACGCCCGCGCGGCCGGTAAGCCTCTGTCCATCGGCCTGCTGGGCAACGCCGCGGAAATCTACCCCTCCTTTGTAGAACGTGGCATCACCCCCGACATCGTCACGGACCAGACCCCCGCCCACGACCCGCTGAGCTATATTCCCATGCACCTGTCCCTCGACGAAGCCGACCAACTGCGCCGCGACGACCCAGAGGAATACACCCGGCTCGCGCTGAACTCCATGGCCGTCCACGTCGAGGCAATGCTGGCCATGCAGCGCCGTGGCGCAGTTGTCTTCGACTACGGCAACAACCTGCGCCAGCGCGCCTTCGATGCCGGGGTGGAAGATGCCTTTGCCTTCCCCGGCTTCGTCCCGGCTTACATCCGGCCCCTGTTCTGCCAGGGCAAGGGCCCGTTCCGCTGGGTGGCCCTTTCTGGCGATCCACAAGATATTTACAGGACCGATGAGATCGTGATGCGCCTTTTCCCGGACGATGAGCACCTGGCACGTTGGCTGAGGATGGCTCGCGAGAAGGTGAAGTTCCAGGGCCTGCCGGCGCGCATCTGCTGGCTGGGCTACGGCGAGCGGGCCAGGGCGGGCCTGGCCTTCAACGACGCCGTCGCCCGGGGCGAGCTTGCGGCGCCCATCGTCATCGGGCGCGACCACCTGGATACCGGCTCCCTCGCCTCGCCGCGTCGTGTTTTTTTTTTAATGCTACTGGGACAACCGTAATCATAAGTCTTCACCTACATGAA
>JBBITV010000168.1:0-4089 GCA_037440585.1 Chloroflexota bacterium | reverse complement strand
GAGGGAATGCGCGACGGCAGTGACGCCATCGCCGACTGGCCAATCCTGAATGCCCTCCTCAACACTGCCAGCGGTGCCACCTGGGTCTCGTTCCACCATGGCGGCGGCGTCGGTATCGGCTACTCGTTACATGCCGGCCAGGTCATCGTCGCCGACGGGACACCCGCGGCCGCGCGGCGCCTGGAGCGCGTTTTGACGAACGACCCTGGGATCGGCATCGTCCGCCACGCGGACGCGGGGTACGAGGAGGCGGTCGAGGCAGCCAGGCAGCATGGAATCAAGATACCTGCTTGACCATATCTCGAACAGGTAGTACAATTCGCCGCCGGGGTGCAGTTCATCCTGATCTTGAACGCTGGGAGGAGGACACCGATGGCAGGCAATCGGACGCTGCAGGCGCGCAGAATCACGCGCCACGTACCGGAGGCGATACTACTCGATGACCTGGAGCGATATCGGCTGAAGGCGATGGAACTGGGCGCCAGCGATGCACGGATCGTCAAGGCAAGTGACGTGGTTGTGGACGAGCGGGTTCGGATGAAGTGCCTGGTACCGCGTTGCCACCTGGTCGGTGAGTCCCCCAACTGCCCGCCCTACACCCCAGAACCCGACTTCATGCGCAAGGTCCTGGCCAGGTACGACTATGCCATCCTGTTCAAGCACGACGTCGAGCCTAAGTTGGACTTCATCGACGATCATCAGTGGCACCAGGGCCACATGGTGCATCAGGGCAAGACGGGGGACATCGCCACCAGCCTGGAGGCACTGGCCTTCAACGATGGGCACTACTTCGCCATGGCCTTTGGCGGCGGCGGCTGCAAAACTTCCCTGTGCAAAGGGCAAATCTGCCAGTTCCTGGACAGTGGCCGGTGCCGCTTCCCTCTCAAAGCACGGCCCTCTATGGAAGGAGTTGGGATCGACGTCTTTGATCTGGCCTGCCAGGTGGGCTGGGATATTTACCCGGTCGCCCATCGTGACGTGGATCCAGATTCCATCGCCTGTGCCGTCTCGGTGGGCATCGTCTTTGTGCGTTAGCGAGCCAGATGAGCAACGCCAGGCGGGTGAATTGGAGCAGATCGATGCCAAAAGAAACGTTGACTCTGCTGGACCAGTACAGCTCGGCAGAAGAGCCGCGCAAGTGGGCGAAGCTAGCCAGCACGATCACTTACCGGCGGCTGGTCTTGTTGACACTGAAGGAAATCCTGCTCGAACTGCGGGCGCTCAACGAACGCGAAAGGGGAGAGAATGACCAGGCTTCGACTCAACCGTACCCCACAGATTGACCCAACGGCTTTCATCGCACCGAACACGTCGATCGTGGGGGATGTGGAGATCGGAGCCGAGAGCAGCGTGTGGTTCGGTGCGGTGATCCGCGCAGATACAGAGGCCATCCGGATCGGGGCACGGACGAATATCCAGGATGGCTGCATCCTCCACGCCGACCCCGGTTACCCAATCCACATCGGCAACAACGTGACCGTGGGCCACGGGGCAATTGTCCACAGTGCGACCATCGAGGACTGTTGCCTGGTCGGCATGCGGGCGACGATCCTGAACGGTGCCGTCGTGGGCGCGAACTCGATTGTAGGGGCTGGAGCAGTGGTGACTGAGGGCATGGTGATCCCGCCTAACTCTTTGGTTGTGGGGGTGCCCGCTAAAGTGAAGCGACAATTGGCATGGGAGCAGGCGGCGGATAGCTGTGACTCGGCTGACCACTACGTGGAGTACGCGTGCGCTTATCGAGAATCGTCGTTTGGCTCAACTACTCCAGTCGCTCCAGAAGCCGGCCCAGGGGGTCAGGTTCCTCAGCCAGACCAATGATCTGGCCGTGTAGCACCTGAAAGCGAGGATCGCGCTCAGCAGCCTGTCCGAACTCCTGATAGGTATAGTTGGCCTGCACTTTCCAGACCTCGACCACCCGGTCGGCATGGTATAATCTATCGCGATATGGGAGGCCGCCGCACACGCTATGAACGTCCCCATCAGCCCAGGCGTTATTGTCGAAGGTGAGGTCTTCCCCGAACCTTTGCGGGTAATAGTGGTCCAGCCCATCGGCCCCAACCTGAAAGTTGGCGGCCAGGGCCTGCGAACGAGGCAATACCACGAGCGCCTTCTCAGCCCCGCTCAGGTCAACGCCCTGAAGGTCACCCCGGCCGAGGCACCCTTTGACGGCAATGCCGTCCACTTCCGACTGGGCATCGAGGCAGCTCGCCTGGCTCTGGCCTACGAGTACGACCCCTACTTCTCACTGTCTATCGCCCGCGTAGACCCCCTTCCCCACCAGCTTGAAGCGGTCTATCACGAAATCCTGCCTCTGCCCCGTATCCGCTTTCTCCTGGCCGACGACGCCGGCGCCGGCAAAACCATCATGGCGGGGTTGATCTTGAAAGAACTCAAGCTGCGAGGGCTCGTCAGCCGGACGCTCATCGTCGTGCCGGCCAACCTGGCCTTTCAGTGGCAACGGGAGATGCGGGACCGGTTCCGTGAACGGTTCGATTTCATCCGGGGTATAGATCTGCGCAGCGCGTATGGGGTGAACCCCTGGCAGGACAGGCCACAGGTCATCACCTCGGTGGATTGGGTCAAACGCGAGGACGTGTTGGAGAGCCTGGGCCGAACCACGTGGGACTTCATCATTGTGGACGAGGCGCACCGGATGAGCGCCAGCGACCCGGAGCACAAGACGGAGCGTTACCGGCTCGGCGAACTCCTCTCCACCAGGACGGACCATTTCCTCTTGATGACCGGGACGCCTCACAAGGGCGACCCCCAGAACTTCTGCCTCTTCCTCCAGCTTCTGGACCGGGATGTATACGGCGACGTCCGCAGCCTGCAGGAAGCGATGGAGCGCAATCACGCCCCCTTCTACCTCAGGCGCACCAAAGAGGCGTTGGTGACCTTCCCCCATCCGGACACCGGGGAGGTGCGCAAGTTGTTCACCAGGCGCGAGGTGCGCACCGTGCGCTTTGAGCTGGACGGTCAGGAATTCGCTTTCTATGAAGCCCTGACCCGCTACGTGCAGGATCAATCCATTCGGGCCGCGGCCGACCCCACCGCCCGGGGCCGGGCTCTGGGCTTCACCATGGCCATGTACCAGCGCCGTTTCGCTTCCAGCATCCACGCCGTTCGCCGCAGTCTGGAGCGCCGCCGGGGAGAACTCCAGCGCGAGCGGCAACTGACCATCGCCGACCTCACCCCCATCGGCTCTGCGCTGGTGTTGCCCCATCCCGAGCGGGACGGGTTCGTGCCCATGGTGCGCGACGAGGAGGTGGAGCGCATCGCTATGGAGGTGGCCATGCGCTACGAGCGCGAGCGGGGCTGGCAGCCTGAGGACGTCTCGGCGCAGGATCGGGGCTTTGACATCCTCTCGCGTCACCCGGCTGGCGGCGTGCGGTTTATCGAGGTCAAGGGACGCGCCGGAGTGGCCCCGGTGGTATTGACCCGCAACGAGTACAAAACGGCGGAGCGGCTGCGGGCCGACTACTGGCTGTACGTGGTCTTTGATTGCGTCACGACGCCCCGCCTGCTGCCGGTACGCGATCCAGCCCGGCTGGGATGGGAGCCTATCGTGCGCATCGAGTACTACCAGGTCAGCACCCAGGCGATAGAGTCTGCTTGCTAGAATACTGCTACAGAGACTGTACAGTTAGTTTGACATTTTCCTGTCAATCTGCTAGAATGTCCGACGAGGAGGCAGACAGATGTTGAAAGTAGCTATTGAGCGAGTGGTACCTCTGACCGAGGCCCGCAACCGCCTCAGCGAGATCGTGGACAACGCTATCAAAGACAGGTTTTGGGTCATCACCAAGGGCGGCAAACCCAGAGTGGCTGTGGTAGATGTACAGTATTTGGATGAGCTCGTGCGACGAGCCTGGTTTGATACCTTGGCAGCCAAAACCCAGGGAGCCTTTCGGCAATATCTCCTTAGTCAGGGCCTTGACCCTGACAAAATAACGGAAGAAGAAGCCGAAGCCATTTTGCAGGCCTAGGAGTTCTGGTGTCTTCCCTGCTCCATGTAGTTCTTGACACCAGCGTTTGGGTCAGCGGCGTCTTCTTCACGCGGGGCAATCCCTATCAGGTCTTGCGAGC